>NZ_JAUBTU010000062.1:0-21449 GCF_036705085.1 Microcoleus sp. B6-A1 | reverse complement strand
CCCTGGCGGGCCCCGATGGTGGCGGGGTTTCAACCCCTGGCGGGCCCCGATGGTGGCGGGTTTTCAACCCCTGGCGGGCCCCGATGGTGGCGGGGTTTCAACCCCTGGCGGGCCCCGATGGTGGCGGGTTTTCAACCCCTGGCGGACTCAGACGGTGGCGCGTGAGACCCAGACGCATCTGCATCAAGCCCGATCGCCCCTAAGCTATTGACAAATAAAACATTAAATGATATATAAGGTTGAATTTACTTAGTGTTTTAAGTATTTCACAAAAATTTTTAAAAAACAAGAGTTGACATAAAATTTAACCCATGATATTTTTGAAAAAATAACCTAATTATATAAAAACCGCCCATGACAACCAACCCAGCGGATGACCTCGCTATAAAAATTTTAGAAAAAGAAAATAGCGACAGACAGGAAATCGCACTTTTATTAGATAATTATTTAGGAAAGGACGATCGCATTTTCGTCCAAAAAACCCAGATGGGAAACAGCGAAGCATACATCGGTTCAGTCACCCTAGAATGGTTAGACTCTCGCGTCCGTTTCGCCTCCCAGATGCCGCTTTTCCGCCAAAAATTCGACCTCCAAACCAACAACATCGTCCGCGACGACGAAACCATTGACGAAATAATCCAGCGTCCCTTAGATTGGTCGCGCCAAGCCACCCTCACTCAATATTTAGCAGCCCGAAAATCGCACAAATTCCCCGCAGTTTTAGTAGTCGTCAGTCCCCCGTGGGTAGATAATCCTCTAGCCGAGGAATGGGATAAAAATGGCGTAGCAACCAAATCCGCGACTGAATTTACATCCTTTGATAAAAACGAGAACTTAGGGCTTTTGAATGTCTCTCAAAAAGTCTCTATTTTTGCCTTAGACGGCCAGCATCGGCTGATGGGAGTTCAAGGTTTAATGAGTTTAATTAAAACCGGAATCCTGCAAAGATACAACAAAAATAAAAAACCTGTCGGCGCTGCAATTACTCTGGAAGATTTAGCAGAAGAGTATCAAATCGACCCCGAAACAGTGTATAAATTAGCTCACGAAAAAATCGGAATTGAGTTTATCCCGGCGGCGGTAGCGGGGGAAACGCGACAGCAAGCACAACGGCGCGTGCGATCGATCTTTGTGCACGTTAACCTAATGGCCGTAACGCTGAGTCAGGGCCAGCTAGCATTATTAAACGAGGACAACGGATTTGCGATTTGCGCCCGCAAAATTGCCGTCACCCATCCCTTATTAAAAGAACAAGATGACAGAAACCCCCGCGTCAATTGGGACAGCGCCACAGTCGCAGCAAAATCAACTGTGTTAACCACATTGCAAGCGCTGCAAGATATGTCCGAACGGTATTTAGAATACAAATTCCCCCATTGGAAGCCGGAACGAAAAGGTTTAATTCCCATGCGTCCCGAAGATGAAGAACTAAAAGAGGGAATTGAAGAGTTTAAAAAATTGTTCGATCATTTAGCAACTTTACCCAGCTATCAAAGAATTGAAAGCGGCGAAGAAACGACAGAATTGCGCCGATTTAGTTTTGAAAAGCCAGGGGGCGAGGGAAATATTTTGTTCCGTCCCGTCGGTCAAGTTGCTTTAGCTAATGCTTTGGGAATTCTAGTATTTAGAAAGAAACTTTCCCTGAAATCTATTTTCGACAAACTCCGCAGGTACGATGTCGATGAAGGATTTAGCCACATGGACAATCCAGAGTCTGCGTGGTACGGGATTTTGTACGATCCGAACAAAAAGCGAATGCTAGTTTCTGGAAAGGATTTAGCGACGAAGTTAATTGTATATTTGGTGGGGGGAATTCAGGACGATATGGAGCGAGCTCATTTGCGGCAAGCGGTAGCGGAAGCGAGGACTTTTGAGGATAAAGCTGTTAGTTTTAACGGCCGATTTGTGCAGCCGCAAGAGGTAGGATTGCCGCCAGTGCTGAGCTAAGTTTTTATTATATCCGAGTTTACAACTCGTTTATTCTTTAGTCCGCGAAGGCGGGCTTCGTTCGTGTAGAAGCGGTTTCAACCGCCGAATCTTTTGAGGGTAAAGCTACTTGAATCGATCGGCAAACAGAACCTAGATAGTGGGTAGTTCAGACATCAATACCATCCCAAAGTTCTGCGATCGGGTGAACTTTACCGTCTTCTACTTCCTGAAGCGCAATCCGAAGACTGTTGAGGATATCTTCTTTAGATAGCTCTTCTTCGTCTTCTTGAAACAGTTGGCGCAGCGATTCTAAAATCAGGGTTTCAATGGGCAGGTTGAGTTGGCTAGCTTTCTCAAGAAGTTGCTGTTCTAGGCGATCGGTAATGGTGAGGTTAATTTGCATGGGTGTGCCTATCAATTTTATTAGATTGCTAACTATTGCTATTTCTTGCCGCTTCTAATTTGTGACGAATTGCGGCTTGAACTTTTTGATCGAAATCAGGATCGCCGGGACTTGCAATAATCCTCAGCGGATGCTGATTGATTCTGTCCAAGTACGCCTGAAAAGCGGCTCGATTTCCACGATGTTTAAGAAAATACTGTTTCAATTCAGTATTCGACATGGCGTTATAGTTAACTTGGCTCATCAGCAAACTCCCCATTGGGTAAAATTTGGAACTCACGCTCTTCATCGTACCCAGCCAATATGTATACGTTACGAGTGCGATCGTCAACACAAATCAGATGTATAGGCTGAAGCATCGTGTAGGTCAGTTGATAACTGATGCGATATAAACTCTCTAGCTGGGCAGCAGTAGGCATTTGTCAATCACTCAACCTAATACTTATCTTAACATATAACTCAAGGAAAGTTGTATATTTATATTATCACTTTTAGCAATTTTTGTCTATAAAACACTACTACCGCTCGATACTGTACCCAAGTTTACCTCTCAATTTATATACATTATACCGCTTTATTTCAACAAAATAAGTTCGGCTGCTACAGGCAAATGGTCAGACTCAGTTGCCTCCAAAACCCAACTATATTTAGCACCCCAATGCTTTGAATACCAAATATAATCAATCCGGCAAACGGGATAATTTAATCTCCAATTCGAGCTTTTTACCAAGAACTTAAGTTCCCAACCGTGAGGCCAGGTAAAACCCAACCCAAATCCCGATTTTCGGAAAGAATCTTGCATGACTTTCTGCACCCTGTCATAGTCTTGAGTTTCATCTGTCATATTAAAATCGCCCGCGACGATTACTGGCAGAGTTTCTCGCTCAACTCGCTGCACTAAGTCTTTAATTTCAGGCGATCGTTTGCCATATTTGTAAACTGGAATTTTGAGGAAACGCCCGATTCTATATCTCTTAAACCACGGCCCGGTAGCTTGCATATTGTAAATCACTACTTCTTGTTCGTTAAATTTAATGATTGCCCGTTGCTGCGTTTCTGGATGGCCGGCTAAGTGGAGTATTTCGCTGGATACAATCGGATATTTACTGAGAATTCCTACAGGGGGAGTGCCAATTTGATAGGGGTAGTCTGCTTTTAACCAGGTGAAAGCTCTTTCGGTATGTTTCCTAACGATTTCTTGTAAAAATATAATATCGGGTTTTTGCTTCTGAATCAGTTTAACTAAAGTTGGTGACTGAGTTGCATTCCAACCGACGTTATGGGATAAAATTTTGATAGGGGGCTGCGAATTTGTGAGATTTATTGGTTTTGGGCTAAAGTATTTAATGTGCAGCCAACTTATTAGGAGAATGCAGGCGATCGCAGAAATAATAGTGAACCATCTTTTTTTGAGAATTGACACTCCGATGATGGGAAGCAAGAAAGTTGGGAATAAAATTAAGGGAATAAAAGTGCTAATTAAGGCAATAATTCCTATTCTATCCCAAAAAATTAATTTGAGAATGAAATAGCAGATAATGAATCCTGAGTAGCTGTAAGCGAAAATTTTTGCAAATTCCTTGAGTCCTTTCTTTACGATCTCTGCTAGTACATACTTCATTGGGAACCTATTAAAATAAGAACTTGCTTAAATCGAATTCTTCATTTGACCGATGTTGGTTGTCTCTTTCAGAAATCAAAACTAACAACAGGCGATCGGTATAATCCGCCGCACCCCGCAACTCTTCTCGCAATATTTCCAGTCCACCATTAGCATATTCTTCAAAAATTTGCAAGCGTTCTGCTTCCAATTGTTCGTCGAGATGGGAGAGAATTTGAGGATTTTTGGTTTCGGCGATCGCAATTAATTTAATCGCCATATCGTAACCCCTGGATACAAAGATATCAACATCTATCGCCCCTGGTTCTCGTTTAGAAATTTCCCCCAAAGGCGATCGTTTTTTCCGCTGTTTTCCCAAGGATGCGGCGAAGGCGATGACATCGGCGTAAGTCTGGAAAGGGCCAGTGTGGTTATCCGATAAAGTTAATGATTTGACTAACTCCGCTTTATCTTTAGCAATTCTAATTTTGTTAGCAGCCATTGGGATTAATATGTAATTTTTAAGTGAGTAATTTGATAGAGTAACCGCAGATTTGAGGCAGATAAACACAGATTAACGCAGATAATTTTCACAATGTCCGCAACAACATAATTTTTTGGGCAAAACCTCCTCTTGCTTCGCGCCGCTTGATTTGTTCGGCTAAAAGTCGATCGCCCGAAATGCCAAAACTCGCCATCACCGCATCTATCACCTCATACAAATCCGCCAATTCCGCCACCAAATCTTGCTCGTGGGCGGAAGCCGCTTCCCCCGCTTCTTCAATCAATTTCTGCAGCAAAGCTTGACGGTATTCTGCCTCCGACAAAATTACAAACTCGCATTCATTCCCGCTTTGGCGAATAATTTCAGGAATGCGATCGCGCACCAACTTATGATACTCTTTTTCCACGTCAAACTCCCTTCAACCTTGACTAAAAGTTTGAATCAACCAGCGATTAATCTCCCCATCATCTTGCGTTTGACTCCGATTCAAAGCTTCCTCAACTAACGCTATTTCCAGCCCCGGTAAAACCAGTGAATTTTGAATTGTTCCACTCCCTCCCGCAGTAATAGCAAATGCAAATACTGCATTCGTATTTGCATTTGCTGCCCAATATTCTTGAACTTCTGAATGTTCGTAAATTAAACGCTTTACTCCCAAATCATCGGCACTAGAAGATGCTCCTATTTCCACCACTAAAGCTGGAGGTGCAAACCCATTCAAATTAATTGGCGTATTCGTGCGAGGAGGTAATTCAAAATCTGCACCTATATAATAAGACAAATCAGGTTGAAATTCCCGAATACCTGTTTTGCGAAAACTGGCATTAATTAACTCCACTATTCGGATATTTCTAAAAGCAGTGTAAAAATTGGCAACTCTCGAAACTACTGAATTATGACGACTGTGCAATGGCCCTACTGGTGACATTTCTACCCTCATGTGTTCTTGAGAGTAATAAAACTTGCCCTTTTCCCATGCTGAATCCTCAGCAAAATTCAGAAACTCTTCCCACGTCGCCTTCACCCAAATATCCGTTTCCAAAACCTGCGTAATTGCCGAATTAGAAGCCATAATCCACCTCTACAATTTCTGTATATTCAAATTCCACGTCAAACTCCCTTCAACCTTGACTAAAAGTTTGAATCAACCAGCGATTAATTTCCCCATCATCTTGCGTTTGACTCCGATTCAAAGCTTCCTCAACTAACCGGATTTCCAGCCCCGGTAAAACCCGCGACTCTTGAATTCTCCCGCTACCTCCGCCATTAATTGCAAACGCAAAAACCTCCCGCGTGTTTGCACGTTCAACCCAATATTCACTTATTCCTGCGTCTTCGTAAAGCAACCGCTTGCCGCCTAAATCATCATTAAAAGAAGACGCCCCAATTTCCACTATCAAATTAGGCGGATCGTATTGATTTAAATCAACAGCAGAATTGCTATCATCAGGAGGCACTCTTAAATCTGAACCAATGTAGTAAGCTAAATCAGGTTGAAACTCGCCGATACCTGCTTTCCGAAAACTGGTGTTAGTAAACTGAACTACTCGGATATTTCTCAATGTTGCAAACAGAATAACTACACAGGCCATAATTGAATTTTGACGCCCGTGCAATGGCCCTACTGGTGACATTTCTACCCTCATGTGTTCTTGATAGTAATAAAACTTGCCCTTTTCCCATGCTGAATCCTCAGCAAAATTTAGAAACTCTTCCCACGTCGCCTTCACCCAAATATCCGTTTCCAAAACTTGCGTAATTGCCGAATTAGAAGCCATAATCCACCTCTACAATTTCTGTATATTCAAATTCATTCGGACTGCGCCTAACTAAAGGATAGCGCGTCCCGCCCAGTTCGATCGCATCTTCTTCACAATCAGCTTTCGGAGAATTGTACACCAGCACGTATTCCCTGCCAGTGCAGCTTTCCATCTCTTGAGCAACTTCTCCGCGCCACTGAGTTTTTGTTACCAAAACTACCAATTGATTCGCTAACTTCGGCAGTTTATTTGCAATTTGCTTGCGATAAATCTCGTCCAAACTGCCAAAGGGAGAATCCATCACAATTGGAAACGTACTGCTATCCGGGCCCATCAAAGTATTTTTTTGACTCCACTCACGCACGCCCTCAATAATTCCGCCGATAAACGACAAACTGAGAATTTGATTTTCTCCTGTCGAAGCGGCAACCAAAGATTCTTTACCCGACGTATTTTCTACTAGCGTCAGTTCATATTTATCGCTCAACTTGGGGATGTAAGGAGTAAAAGAAATCTGACTAAAAATATCTTGCACTCGCTTTTCTAACTGAGAACAAAACTGTTTTTCTAAGCGATCTCGCACTTCAGTGAGGCGAGCGATCGCATCCTGAGTCGCAGCAATCCGGCGCTGGGCTAATACTTGCCTTTGCTCATTCAGTTGCTGCTTGTCGATTTGCTTGTCCAAAGCCGACACCTGCACATTCAAACTCTCAATCTGCTGCTGGTTAGAGCCTGTTTCCCGGTGCAAATCGCCAATTTTTGCCTCAATTTCATCCAAGCGCTTTTGCAAGCGGCTGACATCCTCGTCAGGAAAATTTCGCAGCTTGTTGTGAATATCGTCTAACTGCGTTTCCACGCGAGAAAGTTCGGTTCTGTCACGGCTGATATTGCCTTGGTGTAGGTCAATTTCCTCCCAAAAATCAGCCACTTGCTTATCAATTTCATTTACCCGATCGCTAATCCGAATAGTTGTTTCTTCCACATCCCCAACTCCCGCCTTATCCATCCAACCGCTAACCTGTTGGCGAGACTCAGAACCCTCCACTAATTCCGCACCGCAGATACACCGCTGCTGCGCTAATAACTCTTCCAAAAACGGTCGCTGAATCCCCGAAAGCAACGAGCCGCCTTCCCGCAAACCTTCAACAATTACTTTAAATTCAGCCGCAGCCTCTGACAGAAATACCCCATAACCCCGCATAGAGATTGAGCGTTTGAGAGCATCTGTAGCCTGTACAATTTGTTGCTTCAATAAACTTTTCTGCATTTCCAATTCGTCTCGCAACTTTTGTAAATCCGCAGCACCGCTAAGTTCCAACAAATTACCATTAACTGCTTTTTTTAACTCCGCTTGGTTTGCCAATTCCTGCTCGATTTCTACTTGTCTGCTCGAAAGTTGCTCAGCTTCTTGCTCAATTTTTTGCTGGTCTTTTAAAAGTTTCTTCGTTTCAGCATTCCCAATTATATTTAAATCTGTCTCTAGAGATTTTTTTGCTTCTAGTAAATGCCGGAGCGATCTATTCAACACTTCCACCCCCAGCAACTCCTTAGTAGCTTCCGCAATTTCTGCCTTCTTGTCATGGCGGACAATTTGCTCGATTCGCTCCCCATCAAAAAAGAAATATTTATGTAAACTTTCAGGCAAAATCCGCCCGATAATATCATCAGGATGCTGATCCGGCTTCAGCCACAGACCGTTATCTTTTGCTACATTCAGAAACAATTCAGCCTTGCCATGTTCTACAGTATTTTCACTTTTATAAGCACGACAAATGCGTCTTGCTTGGTAGCGCGTGCTGTCGTGTTCAAACACAATTTCCGCCCAACAACCTACGGCTTTTCCCATTTCCGCCTCAGCCAGAGCGCGCTTGTTTACTAATTGTTCTTCCGCCGCAAAAGCCGCGCTAAATTGTCCGTAAAGTACCCACGTAAAAGCATTCATTAATGCCGTTTTTCCAGCGCCGTTATTACCGTGAATTACTGTAATATTTTGCCGACCCCAAGCTAGTTTAATTTCGGGGCTTTTGCCGTAAAATTGACGAAAGTTGCACAGAGTAATTGAGATTAACTTCATACAATTGCTTCCTTAATAATTTTTAAAATGTCATCGTTAATGTGGCGGGGAGCTCTCATGTACAGTTTATCTTTTTCAATTTCCAATACCCGCTCAATAATTTGTCGGACTTCCGGCGGCGCGCTAGTAATAGGTTCCTGTACGTCGCTGAATTCCTGATGAGTTTGATAAGAAGAACGCTTTTCTGCTAAAATGCTTGTCGGTAAGGCTGCGATCGCACTATCTTCATATCTAAATGCCATAATCAGATTTTCATTCAGATTTTCCGTCATATTTTTTTGCAAATATTAAAATTAACAACTCAAACTACGATCGAATAATTCTCTATTCTCAAACATAAACCGAAGCTTAATAAATGTCAAATGTCTAATAGCCCGTAACGCCTCTGAATTTGCAACAATTTCACTCTAGCTTCCCCAGCATTGTCAGCTAAATCGGCAAATTCCAAGAAGCGCTTCAACTCTTTTCGTAGCAAATTGCGCTCGACTTCTAAGGTTTCTCTGCCCAAATCTGGAGGCAAAACTATCATGTCAAATAAAGTTGCCCTTTCCTTCCCCGGATGCGGCCGCAAAATGCGTCCCCGGCGCTGAATAAACTGGCGCGGATTGCTGCTGCTTGCTAAAATTACAGCATTGCGAATTGCAGGAATATCAACGCCTTCATCCAAACACCGAATCGCTACCAAACCTTGCAATTCTCCACTCTCAAATTGCTGGCGCAATCGTTCTCTTTCTGCTAAAGGAGTTGCCGCAGTATAAGTGTTAACTCGGTAGCCTAATTCTGAACCCAATAACTTCGCGGTTTCTGTTAGCTGGCGGTTGTTATTTCGGCGCGCACCTCCTTCGATCGCACCGTCGCCGCAGTAAAATAAAGTATGGGCTGTATCGAGACGGTGAATCATTAATTCTCGCAAAGCTACTAATTTATTAGCGGCCGCTCCAATTAACCGGGCTCGCTGCATTAATAAAGTTGTTAAAGCATCGTTTTCTTCTACTTTTTCATCGCCCCAAAGCGCCCAGCCAATTTTTTTAGTTAAGTAGGAATATTTGCGAGTTTCCGCTTCTGTTAATTCTACTAAAATTGGATAGTATAAATAATGTACTAATGCTTTTTGGCGGATGGCGTCGGCTAAGGTGAGTTCCGGCTGCAAAACCTGGCCGAAATAATCTAAAATAGCTTCGGTTCCTTGTTCGTCGAAATGCCTTTCTGGGGTAGCGGAAAGGGCGAGTCGCAGTCCAATATTGCGCGGCAAACTTTCTCCTAGACGGGGCGCGCCTAAGTTGTGAACTTCGTCCCCAATAATCAGGGTTTTTTCTGGGAAATAGCGCAGTTGCGATCGCAAACTATCTCCCATTAAGGTAGCATTAGTAGTGATGATTGTGAGAAATGCTCGCTCGCCAGATCGCACTTCATACAAACCCGCAGCCAGCTTATTTTGCCAACTGCGGGCGCTATCAAAAGCCAAAATAGGTTTTAAACCAAATTTCTCCGATTCGCGCGCCCACTGATTCACCAGGTGGCAGTAAGGGCAAATTACGAGCAGGACTTGCAGGTTAATTTTGTTGTATAATTCAGTGGCGATCGCCAGCGCAGTAATCGTCTTGCCACTACCCGTCGCCATCTTCAGCGTACCACGTCCCTGATTCGCAAACCAATTAGCAACCGCCACTCGCTGATACTGTCGCAATTGCAGCGATGGCGGCATTTTCGGAAACCCAAATTGCGAATTATTAGCCGTTGAGCGATTCACCTTTAAATGTCGTTAGATGCAAAATTACCCTGACTCAACTGTAACTCATTTCTAATTAAAACTTAACAACTCAAACAAATTTGTCGCCGACAATTGCAAATCCGACAGCACATCCAGTACAGGTAAAATATCTTCATTCTCTTTAATCTCAGGTTCCTGCTGCGGTTTAAAAACAATTACCAATTCTTCTTCCGGGTCAATCAGCCAACCTAATTTAGTATGATTCTTGAGGCAAAACAGAATCTTATTAATTACGCGAGTTGAACTTTGCTCCGGCGATAAAATCTCAATTGTCCAATCCGGCGCAATTTCAAACCTATTTTCAATCTTTCCCTGAGAATTCAGAGGAATGCGCGGCCACTCGAACACTGCTATGTCTGGAACAATAGAACGTCCCCCAAAAGTGCAGCGCAATTCTGGAAACGCATAAGCTAATTTCTGCGGCTTGCCAACTCGATTAATAACAGATGGAAACTCGAATTGTAACGTACTGTGTTTTCCTTGTGGCATATCTTTTTGATAAATTTCACCGTCAACATACTCGCTAGCCGGCTTAGTCTCTGGCAATAGCAGAAACTCTTCCAGAGAAATCTTTGACGGAGACTGAATTGACGTTACCATAAGCCATTAACCTCTCAACAACTCAACTGCCGTCTTAAAAATTCATATCGCTGTCAGTTTCCCAATCAGCACAACTCTCCGATTCCACACCGGTAGGGTGCATCGCACAAACCAACAAATTTCCCCCGTAAACTTGACCGTGATAGTTGCGACAACCGCGACAAGCCGGCTGCTGCGTCGGCGAAGGGTCTACATAAGTCACCATCGACAAATCTATCTCATCAAATTGCGGGTCGAAGTCGCGGCAAATTTCAATTATCGGTTCGATAAATTCATTCAATAAACCGTCAAATTCATTGAAATAACCGTCAATGTCGTTAATCAGATTATTTTGTACTTGTTCTGTAAACTCTTCCGACATTTTTGCCAAAACGTCCAGCATTTCTACAAACTCTTCGCCCATTTCGCTGAAAAAATGCTCTACTTCAGAAACAGCATTTTCCATTACTCCAAAAAAATCTTTAGACCAATCTTCCATGAATTTGACAGTTGGCTATTACAAAATATTTTACAGACAGGTGCAGCCAGCCTCATGTGAAGCGATCGCACCTACTTTCAATTCTATTACCTATTGCCTGATATCCGTCCACATCAGACAGGGGAGATATTCAAAAAGGGAACTCAAGAGTATTATCCTGAGTTCCCTTCATGAGAACTCTTGCAAAAATACAAAGCACCCCACCCCAACTCTCCCCTTGAATCAGGGGAGGAGGCAAGATTATTCTTGTTTCCCCCCTTAATAAGGGGGGACTAAGGGGGGTGAATTTGACTTTTGCAAGAACTCTATGCTTTGCTGAGCGAGCTTTTTGCTGCTTAATCTCGCTTCAGCCGCCGCAATTCCTCTTGTAAATTCTGCACCTGTTCGCGGAGCTTGTCTACGCCACCTGTCTCTTTAGCATCTTTTGCCGAGACATCTTCTTCCTCAGAAATAATTTCAATCCGCCGAGGTTCAGCCGGTTTTTCGTTCCCAGCCGAGGCTACGGGGGGCTGCTGCTGAGCCTGTTGCACCATATCATCAACAAAGCGGCGAGCTTCTTCCGTTGACATCTCGCCACGCTTGACTAATTCGTCTGCCAGCTTTTGGGCTTCAGTGCGTAATTCAGTTAACTTGCTGCCAGCTTTTTCACCAGCGTAGGAAGCTAGCCCAACACCAAGGTAAACTGCTTTTTGTAAAATATCTCCGAAACCAGGCATAGGAGCTACACCTCATAAAACTGGGTGAACCGGAGACCACGCCTATTACAAGCATCCCGTGTTGCTGCTACCTTCCGGTCCTGACAAGATTTGGGCGTTGGAATCGCGTGGGTCCAGTTCATAAATGAGTATAACACAGTTATTTATTCTTCAACCACACACCAGTGATAAATTTCATAAATAACGCAACCGTTCTTCACCAGCGGGTCTTCAGCGACGATCGCCTTCGCCTCATCCATCGAACCAGCCTCAAACAGCAACATACCGCCGCCCCGTCGCCCCCAGTAGCCAGTTTTCGCTCGGTGTCCTTTAGAAATCAACTCTCGGACATAAGCTCTGTGAGCTGGCACGTATTGGTCAAAGACAGGCTTTTCGACAATTCCTTGCTCAATTTTGACAAACCAAGGCATTTTTATTTGGGATTTGAGATTTTATATTTTAGATTGGGAATGGGCGATCACCAATGGGATCTAGGGCAAATGCTCTATATTCAATTTTGCACCATCCTTTCTTAACTGCGATGTTATCCGATGAACCAGTCAAAACAGCGATTTTTCATTGCCCTAGTGCCGCCTCCCGATATTGAACACCAGATTACTGATATTCAACTGTATTTTGCGGAACACTACAACAGCCGCGGTGCTTTGAATTCGCCGCCGCACATCACGCTGCAACCTCCTTTTCACTCGTTAGCGGAGGATGTTCCCAAATTAGAGGAAAGTTTGAACCAGTTTTCTGCAAACCGACTGCCCATTCCCGTTACTCTATCCGGTTTTGCTGCTTTCGCCCCCCGCGTCATTTACGCTGATGTTGTCAAATCTCCCGAATTGCTGGAAATTCACTCATATTTGATGAGTTATATGGAGGCAAATTTGGGAATAGTCGATCGAGTTTCTCAAAGTCGCCCATTTGTACCGCACATGACAGTAGCGTTTCGCGATTTAACTAAAGAGAATTTTCAAACGGCTTGGTTGGAATTCTCCGGGCGATCGCTCCACTTTGAGTTTACCGCTTCGGCATTAACTTTACTGCTTCACGACGGCAGCCGATGGAACATCAGCAACCAATTCCCACTTTCCGCCTAAACTCTCTCCCTTCTCTTTCTTCGCGTCCTTAGCGTCTTCGCGGTTAGTTTTCCCAGTTTTTTTTATTAGCCAATCCTGATAAATATCATTTCCTCACTAGAAACCTGTTGAAAATTAAAGCCAGTCACAACTTACCGAAAGCATCAAGGATACAAGCCCCGGATTCATCCGTGGTGGAGAAATAAGAAACCTGTATCCGATAAACTTGCCCCCCAATTTATCCGTGGGGTCAATGCTTCAATTCTAAAATCTAAAATCTAAAATCTAAAATCTAAAATCGATTGACCGATCGCTCTTATTCGGAGTTGCCAGTGCCACAGTTCCATAAACAGAAATTCCTGACTGTTCCAATATTTTAATTGCCGACTTAACCGTAGTACCGCTAGTGTAAATATCATCAACTAACAGCACTCGATCGCGCGGGCGCCGACGACGAAAATCTTTCCCCAAACCTAAAGCATTTTTCATTTCCGCTTGTCGCTGCTGTGGCGTCAGAGCGAATAAAGCCTGAGTATTTTTCACCCGCTCCAAACCGTGCCGCTGCAAAGGCAAACCAGTCAGCTCACAAAAACTTTCAGCCAAAAGTTCCGCCTGGTTAAAACCGCGCTGCTTGAGCTTTTCTTGATGCAGCGGAATCGGTACAACCGTTAAATTGTCTATAGCTAATTCGGGAAAACTCAGCCAAGCTTCCGCCAGCCAGCCGCCTAGAGGTTTCGCTAATTGCGGATTGCCGTCATATTTCAAAGCTGCGATCGCCCGTTTGAGAGCCCCGCCATACTCACCCCACACAAAAACACGCTGCTCTGAATGCCAAAATCGACCGGGATCGCTTAACTGACATCGCTGAAGTTGCTTGTGACAGTACGGACAAAACTCTCCGGCGGCCGGTCGCTGACAAAGAGGACAGTTAGACTTAAGAAATAGATTGAGAAAAGATTTGACTAATCCCGTCCATTTTCGCTTGTTCATCCTAAAATTATCGTAAGTGATTAATGGGAAAAACTTTCAACTTCAATCAATTTCCACCGACAGGCTCGCAGCGTGAAAAACCTCTACTGGTTAGACAAAATTCAACCTTCAGACAGAGATGCAGTGGGAGAAAAAGCATTTTACTTGAGCTGTTTGCTCCAGAAAAATCATCCTGTTGTACCGGGTTTTGTCGTGCCGGCTACAACATTCTGGCAGTTTTTAGAGTCGATCGAGTGCCTAGAACCGCTGTTTGCTGACTGGCCACACTCTTCCCTGCACTTGAATGTCGATGAACCCAGACAACTGCAATCGATCGCCCGCAGCATCCGCCACCAAATCCTCGTCGGCAAATTGCCAGATTCACTGCTCTCCACCCTAGAGTCTGCTGTTTCTCAACTCAACTCACAGTCAAACTTAAACTCCACAGCCTTAATTTTTCGCCCTTCCCTGACTTCCTGGAACCCGAAAACAGTCGGCATTCTGGAATCTCAGGCAGTACGGGCAGAACCCGAAGCCATTGGGGCCGGACTCAAACGAGCTTGGGCCGAAATGTTCAGAGCCCGAAGTCTATTTTACTGGCAGCGGTGCGGCCTGCGGGTACAGCAAATCAATCCCGCAGTTTTGGTGCAGCCACTTCAAGAAGCGATCGCCGCGGGCGAGGTGAAAACAAAGGCGGGCGCACAGTGGGAAATCCAAGCCACCAGCGGTTTGGGATTGTCCCTCGCTAGGGGAGAAACCATCCCCGATTACTATCAAGTGCAGCCAGAAACAAGCGCGGTTAAATTCCAGCGGATCGGTTACAAAACATTAGCCTACAATCTCAAAGTCGGCGATGGTGAACCGAAAAAAAAACTGCTGCTGGGCAAGTTTGCTGCTTTCCCAATTCCCGATTCTCCATTTATAATTCCTGATTTTGCTGATTGTTGCGTGCAAGTTTTAGCGCTGGGAGAGGAAGCACAAACAGAATACGTTTTAGAGGAATGGCAACTGCAAGAAATTATTGAATTGAGTAAAAAAGCGATCGCCGAATTTGACTCAGATTTAATTTTGGAGTGGACGCTAAACCAGACAGCAAACAGCGGCGAACCGCAGTTTTATTTCACTCAAGTTCGTCTGGTAAAAGGGGAAAAAGCTGCGCCCGTAGAGGAAAATCCGAGATCCCTCCCACAGCCAAACTCGATCGCCCCAGCCCGAACTCCTGCCATACTCAGAGGTGTGGCAGCAGCATCAGGAAAAGCCGAAGCAATTGCCCAAGTTATGACTAATTCCCACCCAGAAAACGGGGAATTCTTAGCCGGAGGCATTTTAGTAGCCCGGACAATCGATCCGAATTGGCTGCCTTGGCTGAAGGTTGCTGCTGGGGTGGTTGCCGAACAAGGAGGTATGACAGGCCACGGCGCCATTTTAGCGAGAGAATTGGGGATTCCCGCCGTTGTGGGAGTGGCCGGGGCCACGCGGGCGATCGCCTCGGGCGATTCCGTGCTGGTAGACGGCGATAGCGGAGAGGTTTTTGCCCGATCCCAACAGGATGCGATCGAGACAGGAGACAGCCGCCGACTTCTGGACACAGCAAAAAAGGCAGATACATACAGTACAGCAGCCAAAATGTCAATAGCCAAGCACCAATCTTCTACCTCCGATCGATCGTCCAATTGGGCGCCTAAATCTCGACAATCTGAGTCTACTCAATATGTTTGGGGCCCACCAACGGCAACTCAACTGCTAGTTAATGTCAGCCAAACAAGTTCGATTGACCGCCTCAAAAATCTGCCAATAGACGGCATCGGATTGCTGCGATCGGAATTAATGGCATTAGAAGCTTTGGACTGTCAAAACCCCAAAGTTTGGCTACAAGACGGCCGCCAATCGGAATTTGTCGATCGCATGGCGGATTGCCTGAGCTTATTTGCTGCTGCCGTTTCGCCGCGGCCAATATTTTATCGCTCTCTCGATTTACGCGAGTCAGGCGCCCACGGCAGTTTCAGTTATACCTTTGAACCAGAATTATTTGATTGGGAACTCGGCGTACTTCAAAAAGTCTGCGAGTCAGGCTATACCAATGTTAATTTAATTTTGCCTTTCGTGCGATCGGTTGACGAGTTTATATACTGCCGCCAGCGCTTAGAAACAGTTTGGAAAAACCGCTCAACTGAATTTCAACTGTGGATTATGGCGGAAGTTCCTTCGGTGTTATTTTTATTACCAGATTACGTAAAAGCAGGAGTTCAAGGAATTTCCATCGGCACCAACGATTTAACCCAATTGCTGTTAGGAATTCACCGGCACTCCGACCAGGTAGCAGGTGCTTTCAACGGGCGCGATCGAGCAGTGATGAGGGCGATCGAACAATTAATCAGACAGGCCCGGGCCGCCGGCATTCCTTGCTCAATCTGCGGCGACGCTCCCGCATTGTATCCCGATACAGTTGAATCCTTCGTGCGGTGGGGAATTTCGTCTATTTCGGTCAATGTCGATGCTGCAGAACAAACTTCTAGGGCGATCGTCCGCGCCGAACAGCGCCTGCTGCTAGAAGCCGCTCGATCGATAATTAACAATTAACAACTCCCGGACGCACTTGACCCCAGAAATCCGGTTTCTGAGTAGATATAGCAACCGCGCCCGACGGTGAGGACGTTATTAATTGCTCAAACATGAGCTCTTATATTGCTTCTTCCTTCTTTTTCCTTCCGCTATCAAAAGATTTGATTTTAAAGCTAGGATAGAAATATCGCCAACCCTTTACCCGGAGGTACAAACCGTGAAATCAAAAATTATTGCAACCGCAGCAATACTTGCCGCCCTGGCCTTTATGCCTCCTCACCCAGCATTATCTCAACCTGCAACTGACGGCGGGACAAAACCCGGATTCTGGCAACCTCAAGCGCAGGTTGACAATACTCGCAACATTACCCTCAGACTGTTAAATGAAACTGGATTAAACCTAGAATACGGTCAATCAGGTGGCAGCTTGTCATCCTTGCCCGTCGGAACCAGCAGAAACATCAGTGTTCGTATCAGCAATCGCACCGGCGACATTGCCAATATTCCGATTAATACCACAGGAGGAACCGCAACTTTGAAATACGACTATAACGTTGACTCGCAGACAAACATTGTGACGATTCGCATCACCAGATCAGACGGCAGCACTCGGCAAGACCGATCAGTTTATATTGATGAAAAAGGGCGAGTTTACTCTTTTTAAGATTAACGCTCATCAACCCGGTTTCTCGTGATAAATTTTGGTTTGATCGGCGATGTATCGGAAGCATCCCGGTTTGGTAAAAAGCGTTTTTTTAGGAGTGCGATCATCCTGCAAAGCTTTGCCTATATATCTGGCTTGGAACACCCTGCAAAGCTTTGCCTATATATATCTCGCTTAGATCTCTCACAGCGAACACTCCGATGTAAAAGTGCGTAAATTATGTTTCAAAAAGTATGAATCAAGTGCAGCCCCTTTCCATCGCAGGCATTTACGAAGTGTGTATTGGCGTAGCCGATGCGATTCCACAACTGCAATATTGGGAGCAATTTGGATATCGGATCGGTCAAATCGGAGAATTATCGGCATCCGAGGCTCGCGAATTATATGGAGTTAGTTCAAAAGTGCGATCGATTCGACTTTATCACCAAGATGCCGATCACGGATTAATTCGCTTGATGATTTGGGAAAAACCTACAAACGATGGTTTGCAAATGTCGTCAATGAAGGTGAAAGGCAACCGTTGGGCAACTACTTTAACTGCTGATTTGTTGAATATCCTCAACCATGCCGAAGAGGCTGCATCTGCCAATTTGTCGGTCAAATATACATCCCCGCACTGGGCGATTATTTACCACAAAGAGCGAAAACCGCGTCCTTTTGTCGAGGCGGCTGTCGGAGTGCGTGAGATGATGCTTTTGCAGCCTTTGAGTCGGCAAGTTTTTTTTCAAAGATTCAATTATGCTGTGCCTAATTACGGGAAAATCAATTCAAATGCTTTTTTAAAAACCAGTCAAATTACCCACATGGGAATGGTAATTCAAGATGACAGCAAAGAAACGCTGCTATTTTATGAAGAAGTTCTGGGATTGATTCGGGCGCGCGACGATGGAGAAACAACCTTTGAGTCTTCCCTCGCCGGAAGGGAGATTTTTGAGCTTCAGTCTGGGGAAGGATATGTGGTGACAGCTTTTGATGACCCCCGATCGTCGAAAACAGATTTTCGGGCCGCGCGATCGGGTAGACTATATATTGTGAGGTTACCGAGTTCGATCGCACTAGGCGATCGATTTGATCGCGCCAATCCCGGATGTTTGGGAATGTCGCTGTACACATATCGAGTGTCTAGTATTGCAGAATATTTTGAGCGAGTCAAAGCCAGCAATGCACAAAAAATTACAGAAATAGTCGCTAATGAATTTGGGGAACAAAGTTTTTCCTTCATTGCACCTGACGGATATTTTTGGACATTGATAGAATCAGGTTTGTAGTGAAGAATGCAAGTCTTAATAAAAATCACAAGACTTGCATTCTTCACTACAAATTAATTTGACTGATATCAGTTCCGGTTACACTCCTTATGATATAGAGGAGACTGCACGTGCCGCTTCCCTACGCCAGATTAATTGTAGGGGCCCGGCAGTGCCGTGTCCTGGCTGTAAGTAATATTAATTCCGATGCTACCGGATTTGATATGATGCGGTAATGTCCTGGTGCGCGCACCCTACATTGACAGTTCGCGATCGCACTCCGACTGCTCGAAACCGGGGAAAGATGGACGAAAAGACGCGTTAGGGCCTGCAGATTCAGTAAACAACCCGGTTTCGCATGGGCCGCCATGCGATAGCGAACTGATTGAGGGCATTCATCTATTATGAGCTTATGCTTCCGGTGCTGGCAGAGGGAATCTTTCTCCCGCGAGATAAGCATCAAAGTTCTGTTGAAAATAAATCCAAGAAGTCATATCTTCCACATCTAATTGCGATTTCGGCGCATCTTTATACAAAGGAATGCGAGTTTTGATTTCATCTTGCAGCAATTGAGGTAATTCTGTCCAACTATTGACTTTGGAACCCGTGGCACTGTAAATCATGTTACCGGGTCGATTTCCCATTTTCATCCATGCCAGCCACGGCCCGATTCTATCCCAACTCAGAATTACTTGAGAAACTGAGACAAGTTCGGGATTTAATAATTCTGCTGTGGGCACTGTCAGCTTAAATAATTCCGCTGCTTGATAGATGGGATTTGGACTGTAATCAACAAATCTGGCATCCTCAGCTAAAGGATTAGGATAGTTGGGAAATAAGTCAAAGACAAAACTCGTAATTTCAGGCTCTACTTTAGCCGGGAAAATTCCTTTAAAATTCCCTTGGACGGGGTTGTTAGCAACGTGAGCAACCGTTAGGGTTTCTCCTGTCCAAGGGTTCTCCCATTTGTGGAGAATTTTTCCGCTGTTGGGGTCTAGATAGTAAGTTAGTTCTCGCGAGGTGAATTTCCAGCCGCCCTCGCCGTCAGCAATACACCTGCTTGCACTCATGCCAAGTATTTTGAACAAGCGCTTTTTCGGTTCGTTGGGAACAAAAGAGTAAATATAACCGTTCCATGTGAGAAATGTTGCTTCACCGTCTAGGGAACTGCGCGTTTTCACCCATTCTTTGGCATCAAATTCTTGTAATAAAACCATACCGCAGGCTCCTGTAAATAATCGATGTTTTTGTGCAGCGGAGTTGACATTGCATCCCCAAAATCAACTGCTGCTTGCAATTCGGCGCTACTGGCGCACTGGTGCATCAGGTGGGTTCCGAGAGGATGTCAACCGCCGCATTGCGGACTAATATCCGTCGTTTTTCTTGATACCTGCGCCTCGATTTCCCTCTTCTTTCGGTTTAGCTTTGTTCACTCGCAAGGGGCGTCCCATCCACTCTGCACCGTCTAATTCGGCAATTGCAGCGTCTTCTTGGGCATCCTCCATCATCTCAACAAATGCAAAACCGCGCATCCGACCGGTTTCCCTGTCGGTAGGCAAGACAACTCGCTTGACTGTGCCGTATTCTGCAAATACTGCTTTCAGGTCTTCTTCGGTGGCGCGGTAAGACAGATTTCCAATGTAGATAGTCATGTCGATCGAACTGAACTTGTTGTGCTATACATAATAACCTGTTAATTTAACTGTCAAGTGCTATCTACCATACAACTGGGCGATCGACTCTGACTAAAAGGGTTTGGCGCACTGACCCACCCTTGGTACTGGCTGCAATAGTTAGCTTAATCAAAACTCATATCCTCGCTCGCCCTGCGGATAAGTGAGGATATGAGTTTTGGGGCGGCGAGGCACCCCACCCCTGAACAATACTTGATTTTAATCAGATCACTGATGGGTGGGCGACGAATCACCAAGCATCTTCGGAAACAAAGCGACTAACAATGTATAGCAATCCTCGCATCATTTGTGAATTTCTTACGGACTCCCAGCGGGTTCGGGGAGGGTTGGGGAGGGGTAAAAAAATTACGATTTATTTAGGATTGCTATATGGTTCATAAAGTTCTAATATAAGTTAATTTAAGAAGGAAAATGATACAATTAGATTTGATACTTTTTATGCTCCGGCAACCTACCGAAACAATGAAAAAATGCTTTAGTAATGATGGAAAATGGTCATAAAAAGAGGCAAAATCAGTAAATAAAGTAATCAAGAAAAAGGGCGAAAGTAATATACTTGTCGCCCCCTTCGCCTGATTTATCATAAGACTGAAAAATTATGGTCAAAACTTAAATATATTTTCAGTTTTATCAACACAACAAATTATGAATAATTAGGAAAGGCGATAGAGTTTGTATTCCGTCAACTTTCTCAGCAAGATATTGGGAACTGGTTTACACACTGCTGTTATTGTACTTCATCTATCTGAGAAAGGCTATACGGGAATCGAAAGTGTCTGTGCAGACTTTCTAGCGGGGACTGAGAAATTCAGTCTAGCCAAATGTGGAAATCCCGTAAGGGAAAAACGCGAAAAGCCAAACTGTGAAGTTTGGAAACCCACGCCATAACTGTAATCAGTTTGGCGTTGGGAGGATGTTACTGCTTTTCCTTAGTCGATCGAGATTGACTGAGGCCCGCTGCTTTTACCGTTGGTGGGTTCGGCTGGGGGAGTAGTGTAGGAAGTTGAACCAGCTTGCTCGTCGATCCAGCTTTTAACGGGATCTTCGTGAAGGTTGAGTCGAAGCAGGCCAGATAAAAATCCGCCCGCGAAGGCGATCGGCTGTTCGATCAATTCTTTCGCCATTGGGATGAGTTCGTCGAGGAACATTCAAGAGTCTCCTTGTGCTGCAGGGGTTCTACCTTAACTGTATCGTTTGTACTGCGATGCTGGCAGCGGCCTACAAAAAACCTTCCAGCGCTGAAGATGGGCGATCCTCTTCGAGGGCTTCGCTAACGGGCAATTTTTCGGCTAATGACTTACAATGCTAAGGAATGAGAATTAAATAACTTCCACAAGTTTGTGGGATGGGCGTCCCGCCCGTGCAAAAATGACGGGCGGGCCGCCCCTCCCACCATAACAAATATAATTGGAA
>NZ_JAUBTU010000061.1:0-42850 GCF_036705085.1 Microcoleus sp. B6-A1 | reverse complement strand
CGCGAATTAAATAACTTACAATTTTAATTGTTATTGTGGGATGGGCGTCCCGCCCGTCCTTTTTGGACGGGCGGGACGCCCATCCCACTTTCAAGAGTGGAAGTTATTTAATTTTCATTCCTTATATCGGTTAGGTGTTCTTTGGCCGTACACCCTAAATATATAGGTTCTCCATCCAGGAGTGAATTGCGGGTGAGGCACTGCACTCACCGCGAATAATTAGGTTAACTTACTTGGCTTGAAAATGGTGGTAAGGTGCGCCGAAGAGCACCCTACTTTACCACAATCAATCGGGCAATCAGGAGAATTGAAAACCCTGGCTAATAGGAAAAAGGTCGATCGACTTAATCAGGAAGACAAACATCCGGGGCGCACAAACTGGGGAAATCCAAAGTTGTGACTTCCAGCGTATCCAACTCAACTCTCCGAATTACATGATTGTTCGTATCAGCAACAAACAAATGAGGCCCGATCGCACTCAACCCTGAAGGTTCAAAAAATCGAGCCTTGAGACCTTTAGCATCAACCAAACCTGCTGTACCATCTCCAATCATTGTTCTGCACGTACCGCCCCGGTGGTCGATCCGCTTAATTTTGTGATTGTAAGTATCAGCCACCCAGAGGTAATTTTGAGCGTATTCAACACCCAAACAGTGCTGTAACCTGACCTCATCAGCGCGACCATCTTTATCCCCAAAACCAAACAATTCACCGCTACCGCAAACAGTCCGCACCTTCGGGTCTTCATCTATACCCACAGCACGAATCGAACTAATTTCGCTGTCGGCAACAAACAACTCCGATCGATCCGTAGACAGGCCACTGGGCTGAGAAAAAGCAGATTCTGCAAGATTCCCGTCAACACAGGATTCTCGGCCAATACCTGCATAAGTGCCGATCGTGCCAGTGTCTAACTGCATTTCCCAAATTTGGTGGGAACCCGCCATTGCAATAAAAAGTCTATTTCCAACTCTTTCTAAATCCCAAGGCGAATTCAATTGCGTTTCTAAACCCTTGCCGCTGCGGGGTGAAATTTCGTGACTTTGTTCGCCCGTACCAGCAACAGTTTCCACCCGTTGAGTCGTAAAATCAATCTTTCTGAGAGCATGATTTTCCGTATCAGCAACATATAGAATTTGACTTTCTGCATCAAAAGCCATACCTTGAGGTGCATAAAACTCAGCCTCTTCAAAGTCCCCATCAGCTAAACCCGGTTTGCCACTACCGATGACGTGCAGCACCTCACCTTCGAGGGTGCTGACAACAATCCTATTGTGACCGGAATCGGCAATAAATAAGCAAGAACCGACTAAGTTTTGTATAACTGAATTAGCAGGCCCTGGCAATACAGTTTCATCTACAGATTCATTTTCCTGACTCATTTCGCCCAAAAGCGCAACCTGTTGGTGAAGATGTTTTGCCTCCGTTGCAGCGATCGCAAATGCCAGCACTTTACCGGGAAAAGCCAGCGGTGTTGATACAGGTTTGCGCTGTTTTTCTAAGGTAAAACGCAGTTGTTTAAAGTTAAGTGCATTTTTGTCTTTGTATTCAGCAATTAACTTGCCAACTAACTCGTCAAGTGCTTCTCTATTGCCTTCGCCCGAAACAAAGCCGACGACATAACTTTCAGGATCGATCACCATTAAAGTCGGCCAAGCGCGAACCGCGTAGCTTTGCCAAACTTTCATGCCGCTGTCAACGATTACAGGATGTTCGATATCGTAGCGGAGGATAGCTTGGCGGATGTTTTCTACTTCTTTTTCGTTTTCAAATTTAGCCGAGTGAACGCCGATAACCGTGAGGGAATCTTTATATTTTTGTTCGAGGTATTTTAAGTCGGGCAGGACGTGCAAGCAGTTGATGCAGCAGTACGTCCAGAAGTCGAGGAGGACGACGCGCCCTTTGAGAGATTCAATGGATAAAGGTTTCTCGGTATTTAGCCAGGGGTAGTTTCCGGGGAATTCTGGTGCTCTGACGCGAGGCATGGCATCTCCTGGGTAGGATGTGAATGATTTTTTTACTTCTTTAATTTAGCGGGAAGTTTGGCAGGATGGGAAGAAAGCTGATTAAACCAGGGTTTTTGGACATAGGCAAGATGCGAGTGCGACAAGAGGGGGGCGAGGGGGGCGATCGGGCTTCATTGTCCTTGTTGCGTATAAATACTCAAAAAATTCCTCTTGACCTAATATCTAAAAAAATTATCAAAGGTACTTGACATTTCAGGATGACAAGCTTAAGCTATATCTAGGAACTTTAGCTAAGGTTATGAGAAATCACCCAATGTCCAAAACTATCTATGATGTCATCCAGCGTTTTGAGGTAGAAAAAGGCGTACCCCGCCTGATTTCAACCAATATTCAAGTGATTGAAGGTGGCGAAGATTTGATGTCTTTAGCTGCAAATTTACTCAAGCAACTGGGCTTCTATGACAAGTTTGACGAAAAGCGCACATCTCAATATATAGGGTACAGACTTAAAAACCCGAGGAAAGGAGATAAGCGCTATCAACTTGTTTTAGCTCAGCGGAAAGAGGGTTTATGTATTTCCATTCCCCAAGACAGATTAGAACCATATCTCCTCAACATGAAGTCTCATGTAGTCATCCAAGAACAAGTGGTTAGAGGTGAAAATCTAAAAGCAAGTTATTGGATATTACCTAGTAAAAGAGAGCAGTTTTTGAATTCCATAAAAGGAGAATATTGGCATCTTTTTGAGGAATTTGAAATAGGGGTCAAGAGGGAAATCAAAGGAGATGTTTACCTAAATTCTTATAAAGATTACGAAAACTCATATACAAATTGGGTAGAAGTTTTTCCCAGCGAGATACTGGATGAATTTCAAGCAGATACTTTGAGCAATGACCCCCAATCTTATCTAATAATTAATCCCGATAAACTGTTTCCCTACGCATGGCAAGTATCTATCAATTCAAGTGAAGTTCTAGAAGAGTTCCTTAGTTACTTTGCAAAAATTCTCATGGAGGTACAATAATGTCTGTAAAAGCTAAAAAACTTGTCAACCCTTACGAAGCAAGAATGCTTGAGTTCCTTCACACCTGTGTAGGCAACAACTATAAAATTCATACACAGGTGAGCTTATCCCAAATGTGCGAACAAGTTAGCAACCTTGACTGGGAACTAAAAAAGTTTTTATTTAGCAGTGCTGTGGATGCTCTAATCACAGACTTGAACTACAATCCTTGCCTAGTAGTAGAGTTTCAGTCTCAATACCACGATAGCCCAGAAGCGAAAGAGCGCGATCGCAAAAAAGCTACTTTACTTGAGTTTGCCAAAGTTCCCTTAATTTACTCGCGGGTAAAAGACTGGGGTTTGTTATATCTCTCTTCTCAAGAGGAGGAAGTAGTTTACAATTTATACACAGGACAAAACCGGGAAAATGCCCAAGCACTAATCACACAATATTGCAGGGAATCAGTCGCGCATCAAGTCCCGGCTGTAGCTTGGTAACTAGGAATAGTTAGGTTATTTATGTCCGAAAATACCAAGCTAATTAATATATGGCTTCGGGGTGGAGTCACCAACAATACACTCTTCTTGCTTCTCCAAAATTTTATCTTTACTTTTCCCTGCGGTTATTTTCCCAAATAACCAATACTCCGTTAATTTTGGTCTGGTCGATCGCACTTACGATCGAGTTAACCCACAGATTGATATTCTGCGGTTCCCCTTGCAAAGGCAATCTTGACGCGATCGCAGTAAGATTGTTCTCATTTGAGTGGTAGACGGATTGTAAATGTACTGCCTTTTCCTAACTCACTCTGGACTTGAATGCTGCCTTGATGAGCCACTGCGATCGCAGCCGCAATCGATAGCCCTAATCCTGCCCCACCTGTAGCTCTAGAGCGATCGCTCTGCACTCGGTAGAAACGATCGAAAATTCGCGTTTGCTCGGCTGGGTTGATACCAACACCTGTATCTTGAACTTGAATTATGGCTTCCTTGTCGGTGCAATCGAGGATGGCAAGGATTAGCCCTCCTGGGGGAGTGTAGTTAATAGCGTTGGTAATTAAGTTCGTCACCATCCCGTAAAGTTGGGCTTCATCCCCAAGAATTACAACGGCTCGCGAAGCACGAATTTCTAACTTCAATTCCACCGAAGCCACCATTGCTAAACCTGCAAGTTCTTCTACTAAATCGCCGATCAGATAGTTGAAACAGCAATGCTGCAATTGAGTCGGAATCTGTTGTTGCTCAAGTCTACAAATAAACAATAAATCTTTCACTAACCTAGAAAGGCGGATGTTTTGTCGTTCGATAATATCGAGGTTTTGACTAACCTCCGGTAAATCTTCAGCCAGACGAGTATCCTCAACAGTAGCCTGAATGACAGCCAGAGGCGTTCGCAATTCATGAGCGGCATCGGAGGTGAATTGTTGCATCTGGCGATAGGACTGATAAATTGGTCGCATCGCTAATCCAGATAACCACCAACTCGCTCCTCCCACTAGCAGCATGACCAAGGGTAAGCCTAAAAAGAGCAACAATCGCAAGGTGTTAAGATAGGCATCCCATTCTTTGAGCGATCGTCCAATTTGCATATAACCCCAAGGCAAACCGCTGTTTGTTCTGAGTAATAGAGAAATTTGATAAAAGCGATCGCCATTAGAAAGATGCAGAATTTGCCAAAACTCTTTTGGTGCAAAGTTTTCTAATACATCCGGCTGCTCTCCAACCTTTGCTAATATTTCCCCAGATTGGTCTAAAAAGCGGAGATAATATCCCTCCTGCTGAAACACCCTAGCAGTATGTCGCGCCCCGTCATTGCCTGAAGAGTAACAGTTTTCATTCCACAGACACAAACCGGGCAAAATAGTTTTCAAGCTGGATGAAAGCTGTCCCGGTTGTTGTAATTGTGGTTCGATAGTGTCATGCAGCGTTCCGGCTAAGGACTGTAGTTTTTGCTGGAGAATGTATCGCTGCGTGTGAAACACAACCTGATAGACTGCAACACCGCATATACCTAACAACAACCCCAGGACGATCGCATACCAACCCGCAAGTTGCCAGCGCGTGCGGTTAAATAGCTTGTTGGAGTGCATATTACTTGCTCAAGCGATACCCGAATCCATGAACCGTTTCAATCATCCCGTCGCAGCCATAATCTGCCAGCTTGCGGCGCAACAGACGAATTCTAGCAGCAACTACATTGCTCATCGGGTCAGTATCAACATCCCACAAACGAGTCAAAAGTCGATCGCGCGTGAGGATTTGGTTCGGATGCTGCATGAAATATTCCAGTAACCGAAACTCATTAGCCGTCAGAGGAATCACCGTTAGCTGTCCTTCGTCATCGGTAGTAAAGATGATGGATTTAGTATAGTCAAGCCGCAATCGCCCCACCTCTAGTTGGGCAGGATTGAAATAGGGCGACTGTTCTGGAGACAAACTCCGTCCTCGTCGCTGGAGTGCCCGCAACCGAGCTAACAATTCTGCTTTAATAAACGGTTTCATCAGATAGTCATCAGCACCCGCATCTAGCCCTGCCACCATATCCTCTGTTCGATCTTTTGCCGTCAACATCAAAACGGGTAATGGATTATTCTGCTGGCGCAAGCGTTGGCATAGTTCGACGCCAGAGATTTCCGGCAGCAACCAGTCAAAAATGGCAACCGTGTACTCGATCCATTGGTCTTCCAGATAGTTCCAAGCAGTTGTGCCATCTTGCACCCAATCCACTAGGTACTTTTCTCGGCTCAAGGTGCGTTGCACGATGGCACCCAAATCGGGTTCGTCTTCCGCCAGCAGAATTCTCATTCGATCGCTACCTCATCCCCTTTCGTTGGTGGCTGCTCCACGTTGTAGTTTCTCAGATCGGGCACTTTCATCACCCGTTTAGGCATTAGAAACTTGCCAAATCGAGCATACAATGCAGGTAGAACCAGTAGGGTGAGAGCAGTTGAGGTAAAGAGTCCGCCGAGGACGACGATCGCTAGCGGCTGCAACAATTCCTTACCAGCCCCACCGCTTAAAACCAGGGGAATCATCCCTAATGCCGAGGTGAGTGCTGTCATCAAAATTGCCAGCAACCGTTCCGTCGAACCTTCCACAATGACCTTGGGAAGCGGCATTCCTTGCGCCAGTTTGGTGTTGTAGTTGTCTACAAGCAGCAATCCATTTCGCGTCGCTACGCCAAACAGGGTAACAAAGCCCACCATTGACGGAACTGAGATAACGCCGCCCGTCAGCAGGACTGAGATAACACCGCCAACCAGGGCTAATGGTAAGTTGATCATAACCATCAGCATGGCAGGAACGGATTTCACCGTGAAGTACATCAATACGGCGATCGCTAGCACTGCTAATATTCCGAAAATTAGGAAGTTTTGAGCAGCCCGTTGTTCCGACTCATACTGTCCGCCGTACTGAATATAGTAGCCCTGGGGCAGTTGCACTGATTGCTTAACCTTGGAGCGAATGTCACCGACGACCGAAGCAACATCGCGTCCCTGTACGTTGGCTGACACTACAATTAAACGTGAGACATTTTCCCGGTTAATCGTGTTCGGGCCATTGCCAAAGTCAACCTTTGCCACTTGCGAAAGCGGGATGATTTGACCTGTTGGGGTATTAACTTGGAGGTTGCGAATCGTGTTGAGATTGCGACGGGCTGATTCGTTGACCCAAACCAACACATCGACCAACTGTTGACCATCCGGCACCTGACCCACCACGCGACCATTCAGGGCTGTTTCCGTGAAATCGGACAATTGGGCGATCGTCAATCCATAGCGGGCGGCTGCATCTCGGTTAAATTGAATTTGTACTTGACGGATCGGTATTTGGGGCTCAAGCTGAAGGTCTACCAATCCCTTCACGCCTTTCATTGTCGTTTCGATTTGTTCTCCAATGCGCCGTAGTTCTTGTAAATCGTTGCCGAATACTTTAATGGCGATCGCACTTCTCACCCCCGACAACACTTCATCCATCCGGTGACTGATAAATCCACCGACATTGCCGGCAACTCCCGGAAACTGACCCAATACTTCGCGCAAAGCTTGGATTGCCGCAGGACGGTTTTGCATCGCTGCTTCACTCAGTTCCACGTCCAAGTGTGCCAAGTTCACCGATGCCGCATCCGGATCGCCCGGAGCACGCCCCGATCGCAGTTGTACTGATTCAAACCGGGGGTCATCCTTAAGGGCGGTTTGAATCGCTAAGCCAACGCGATTGGTTGATTCCAATGACGAACCCGGATAAAGGGCGATCGCATTCATCAGCGATCGTTCCTGGAACGTTGGCAGAAAATCCCGTCCTAACGTCGGCACAATCAACATTGCCGCTACCATTGAGGCTGTGGCCAATCCTACAATTAAGGTAGAGCGACGCATCGCCATTCGCAGCAACGGATCGTAAAGTTGTTTAGACCACCGGGCTAGGAAGGGTTCTGTCGTCTGCATCCGGCTGTGCGGTAACAGAATGGCACACAATGCAGGCGAGATAATCAGCGATTCCAGGCTGGAGATGACAACCACCACTAGGTAGGCAATGCCCATCGGGGTGAAGATCCGCCCCTCTACCCCAGAGAGTGTGAAAATCGGTGAAAAGACAATAATCCCAATTAACGTCGCTCCAATCAGCGACTCGCGCACCTCCTGAGAACCCTCAAAAATAATCTCCATTGCTGGCTTGGGATTGGGCGAGAGGCGATTTTCCCGTAAGCGGCGGTCGGTATTTTCGCAGTAGACGATCGCATCATCCACTGCTGTCCCGATCGCCACTACCAATCCGCCGAGGGTCATGGTGTTGAGTTCCAGTCCGATCCAGGAACACACTAACAGCGAGAACAGTAGCGAGAGAAAGAAATCCAGCAAACAGATGGTGAGGGTGCGCCAGTTCATCAGAAAGGGAATCAGGATGGCTGCGACAATCAAACTGCCTTCGATCAAGGCCGATCGCACATTACCAACCGAGGCATCAATGTAGGCATCTTGCCGGAAAGTGACATTCGCCTTTACATCCTTGGGTAAACCTGGTTTAATTTCCTCCATCGCCTCGATGATGGCTTGCGTGACGGTGGGACTATCCACCAAAGGTTGCTTGTTGACCATCACGACCACAGCCCGTTTAGTATTCCAACTGGCATCGCCTCGCTGGAGTGCAGCCCCAATCTTCACCTCTGCCACATCCCGCAGTAGAATGGGTTTTCCCTCCTGCACCTTGACCACAGCTTTTTGCAAATCTGCGATCGTCTGGATTTGTCCCTCTCCCCGAATGACCAATTCGCGATCGGGGTCAATCAACAATCCACCGGCAGTTTTGGCATTTGCCTCGTTTGCCGCCTTGACGACTTCCTGTAGCGAAACCTTCAACGCTTTGAGTTTTTCAGGATTCGCAATCACCTGAAACTGCTGCAAATCTCCGCCGTAAACCAGCACTTGCGATACGCCTGGAACTGCCAACAACCGATTGTTGACTTTGCCATCCACCAAACGTCGCACTTCCATGATCGATGTAGTGTCAGACGTGAACGCATATTGAATCACCGTCCCAATGGGGGGAGCTAAGGGCGATATCTGCGGTGTACCTATGCCTTCTGGAAGTCGGTCTTGCGCGTCCTGCAAGCGCTCTGCCACGAGTTGACGAGCTTGATAGGGGTCAGTACCCCATTTAAACACCACCCGCAATACAGAAATTCCTACGGCTGAGGAGGTACGGACGACTTCAACTCCTGGTGTTCCGTTTACCGCACTTTCTAGCGGTAACGTCACCAAGGATTCCACTGCTTCCGGCGCAAGACCGGGGGCTTCTGTCTGTACTTCTACTTGAGGGGGCGCAAAGTTGGGCAACACGTCGAGGGGCATTCGACTTACAGTATGTGTACTCCAGATGGTTAGGGCGATCGCCCCGATCACCACTAACCATCGTTGAGCAATAGACCATTTGGGGATGACGTTTAACATAAAAATGAAATTTGGATAGCATTAGGCAAGTTTTTAGGAGACGGAGTAAATATCTTTACTCCGTCGCGATCGACTGTTACCAAAAATCTTGGTTTTTGAATGTCTATTAGTCCTTGCCTTTTAACCCAAAGAGGGCGAATCCACCCATCAGTAAAACTCCTGCGCCTGCTACCCACATCAAAGGTGACGATCCTTGAGCAGGCTGCGTTTCTGCTGGCGATGTAGCGGCCGATGCTTGCGTTTCTGCTGGCGATGTAGCGGGTGATGCTTGCGTTTCTACTTGCGATGTAGCGGGTGATGCCTGGGTTTGGGCCTGCGGTTTACCTCGCAATGCCTCCGAGTACAAAAACGTTGCCCCCTGCATCACAATCTGATTTCCCGGAACTAAATTGCCTTCTTTAATTTCCACCACATCTCCAGAGTCGCTACCAATCTGAACTGAGATTGGTTTGTAGGTTGTTCCTTCCTGGATGTAGACGAGCTTTTGCCCATTGGCATCAACTAAGCTGGTGCTGGGAACTTTGAGAATACCTCCATCGGTTGTAGGGGCAATTGCCTCTGTCTTAATTCCCAATGCGGTTGCTTTACTGGCATCAACTTCGATCGGCTGCATAATCTTCGCCGCATCGCCACCTGCAAACTCGTTGTCATGCCCAACGTGTGCCAGCACCGGGGCCGAAGCCGTGCACAAAACTAATCCCAAAACAAAACTAGACCCGTAACGGACGATCGATAATGAACTTGAATTTAAAGATTTCGATAGCATGGAAATTTCCTCCTCACATTTAGCGAACGGGGGTGATGAAGACAGCCACTCCTCTCAAGAGCAATCTATTCCTTACTTCAGAGTTGTGAACCTTCTCCCGCTAGGATGTCAGGGGGAAATAAAAATTTGATGAAAATTTGAGGCGAAGTCTAAAATTAGAGACCTCTAAGCTGTTGCGGCCTTTAAATTGTATGTCAAAAAAAATCAAAGTCTTGTGGGGAGTATGGTTGGGCGTCCCGCCCGCCCTGAATATACAATTCAAATGCGCGACAGCTTATACCATTGCTCACTAACATGAGGTGCAAAGAGGGCATAGGAAGCGCCCACACCTCACTTCTTTGAGAAACGCTCTATTCCCCAAAGATTACAGCCACATTATTGCGAAATAAATCTAACAACAACCGCCGCCGTTATAATGCCAAGTCGAATCAGTAATCAACACCTTATCCGGCATTAATCCCCCCAACTTTCCAGCAGTTTTATCGCAGACAGCCGCCGGAACTCCCCGCTGCAAAACGTGACCCGCCCCGTCATCAAACAGCTCTTCAGACCCCGTATAAATCGCCGTCTTGCCAGTGAAAATGCAAGCTCCGTCATCCGGTACATCCACTTTGAAAGACACCGAATCTAGGCTTTCTAACAGCAAATCTGCATCCAATTGATAATTGTGTTTATCCAGCAATCGGTAAGGACGGCGCGCCCGCACTTCGACTTGCCCAAAACCAACGTCTACAAGGTGTTGAACGTATTCTGCGTATGTCAAAGCGCCGGACAAACACAAGGCCCGCAAGCGTTGGTCTTCCTTCAAATGCTGCGGAATGGGCCGAGTTGCGATCGGATCGCTCATCAACAATCTGCCACCCGGTTTTAACACTCGATAAGTCTCTTTTAATGCTTTAGCTAAATCCGCTGGTTCAAAGATATTAAACAAGCAGTTTTGGGCCACAACATCTACAGAAGCATCCGGCACCGGCAACGCAAAAGCATCGCCTTCACAAATTTCTACAAAACTCGGATCAAACCAATCATTTTCGTGAGCGGCTATTTGCAAGTTTCGTGCAGCCGCCTCTCGCATTGCTGGAACCGGATCGACGGCAATAACCGCTCCTTTGTGTCTAGAAAAATATGCAAATTGTAGTGCTTCCAAGCCGCCGCCTACACCTACATAAAGCACGAAGGGATTGCCGACGAGTTCGGCGGCGTGAACGGTTGTGCCGCAGCCGTAATTCATTTCTTGCATTTGTTGGGGAATTTTTAATCCTGGCAATTGCAAGGGGCTACTTTGGACGCAGCAAAGTCCGATTTGGGGTGTTTCGGCAACATCGCTGTAGAATTTGGCGGCTGTTTCGAGGTAGGTCATTTTTTAGTGTGCTAATTTTTGATTTTTGACCGCAGATGGAGCACGGGCGAGACGCCCATGCCACGAATCCCAGAAAGTTTTTGTTAGGTGGAAAATTCGACTTTTTGTTCGGATTTTGGCTGATTTTCGGGTTCGGAAACTGTTGGTTCGGGAGGGGCTAATTCGCTGGTTGGCTGGCTAGCAGTTTCAGCGGCAACTGGTGGCGTTGGCGGTACAAGATTGGGAGACTGTTCTGGTATCGCGGGAGCGACTACTTTTGGTACTGGAGCTTTTTCTGTTATTTCTGGCAGAGTTGGTGGCTCTGAAGGATTAGCAGGTTGGGGTTCTTGATGCAAGAAGTTGCGGAACCGATTGTAGTATCCTTTATATTCCTGTTTTTTGGTTTGGGGAGATGCTGTTGGGGTCGGTTCGATTATTTTAACGGGTACAACAACTTTCGGGGTTTCTAACTGTGGAGTTGCTGTCGGTGTCGGTTCTATTACTTGAACTGGTTCTACAATTTTCGGTGCTTCGAGTTGGGGGGTTGCTGTTGGTGTTGGTTCTATTGCTTGAATTGGTTCTACAATTTTCGGCGCTTCGAGTTGGGGGGTTGCTGTCGGTGTCGGTTCTATTACTTGAATGGGAGCAATTTCGGGAGCGACTGTTGGCTGTAAGCTTGGTTGGGTAACAGGGGTTTCTGGAACCGCTGGTGAGGGTTGGACAACTGGTGTTTTTTCTAATGCAGGTGTCGGTGTCGGTTCGGGGGTTGGGGTTGGTGTGGGTGCGGGGGCTTGGTAGGTGGGATCGACTATACCGCGACTTTCTGCTGCTGTTAGTTCGCCCCGCACTAATTTTGAAAGAGGCTCTTGGCCGAGCGGTTGGAAATTTATCAGTCTGACTGTATTATTAAAGGCGTTTTTGACGATATTTCCCCGTTCGTCAATTAATTCTAGCTGTACCCAGTTTTTCCCTGGTTTGAATCCTTTAAGATATATAGGTTGCCACTGGTCGATCGCAAAGCTTTGGCCGTTGACTGTGGCTCGAATTTTCCAATCGAGTATTTCATCTTGGGAATTTTCTTGCGCCACTTCGTGCGGAGGGGCATTTGTCAAGTAAAAGTCGAGCAGGATGGGTTCTGCCCCGTAGCTGCCTTGGGGGCTGTTGTACGTTAATAGGGGCAATGTTCGATCGGGATTATTGTCGTCTGTTTTGGTAAAAACGTGAAAGGTGGTTTGAGCCACGGCACCTTGGTTTTTAAAGCTTTCTTCCCAAGGGCGAGCGGCAAACACTTGCAGGGTATGGGTTCCGGGTTCTAAATTCGACAGCGTTAAAGGTTGGTTGATGTCGTAAACTGCTGCATAAGGTTGGTTGTCTAATAAAACTTGTAGATGGGGGCCCAAACCCAAGTTTGCCTCTTTGAACATGGGCAAGTCCTTCACTTGGAACTCAACAGACACATTTATATCCTGAAGCACTTCGTCAGGTTTTGGATTCAAAATACTAATTTGAGGCTGGTAGATGTCTAGAGCCTGACGCAGTTGTTGAATGGCTTCTGGGGGAGAAACCTCTGAGATTCTGTTTACTGGGGCGGTAGCTGAGCCGCTCTTGTTCCCTGATTTGGGCAATTCGGGATGGCCCGCCCCACAACTTGCTAAACCCAAAATTAATAATGCTACTGCGAACAATGCCAGCAGCCTGCCCGCAACCGTTCTGTGCCAATTGATCCCAATCACGCAACCATACTCCTAGAAGCCTTCTCATAGGGAACTATAGCCCAAAAATGAATTTAGTATTGGGGAATTGCCGGCTTTGGAATTCCCAAGTCGCGTAGGAACCCGGATTGAGGCAGCAGCGGGCAACCCATCCTCTCCCACTCTTAATTGCCGCAGCCTTTTTCCAAAACATATAGCGGTTCTCAAGCGTGGTGAGGTATGGGGGCTTTGTCCTAGGCCTAGGCCTATGCCCACGGAGGCCTATGCCCTATGCCCGCGAGAGCACCTCATGTTACTGAGAAAGGCTATATATCTAGAAATGAGTATTCCTAAATTACCTTATCTTTGAGTTTTGTAAAGTTAATGGCAGTACCCCTTGACTTTTTAGAGCGACTGTGGGATTTAAAGGCGTTATTACATCAAGAATAGAGGCTTTTTTAAGTATTGTTAACAAGCGATTAATACTCCTCTAGCAAGCTTATAATTCATAAAACTCCCTCAAAAGGAGCAGCCGTATCAAGTCAGAATCAAGGAGGCGATCGGCGGCTCCAGATAGCGAGAAGAGTTGGCAGTACCCAGTCACATTGTTAGCGACACTGGGAAACTGGCTTCTTCACAGAAGCAAAATGCTTGGGGAGACGATGCACCTGCGTCTAGCTCTGCAAAGAGTAAAGTGCAGTGAAGTGTCGGCTTTTTCGAGAATCCCCCGCCTAATCAAGCGTGGGGAGTGTCCGGTACAGTGTTCAGTTCTCGTTCCTTGTCTTACCGAGAGGAGAGTCTTCATGACCATTAGTCCTCCAGAGCGAGAGGTAAAAGCTAGGGTAGTAGTCGATAAAAATCCGGTTCCAACTTCTTTCGAGAAGTGGTCAAAACCCGGTCATTTTGATCGCACTCTAGCTAAGGGGCCAAAAACCACCACTTGGATTTGGAACCTCCACGCTAACGCTCACGACTTTGACAGTCATACAAGTGACTTAGAAGACGTTTCGCGCAAAATCTTTAGCGCTCACTTCGGCCACTTGGCAGTAATCTTCGTATGGTTGAGTGGCGCATATTTCCACGGCGCTAAATTTTCCAATTACGAAGCTTGGCTGACAAATCCTACAGCCATCAAGCCCAGCGCTCAAGTGGTCTGGCCGATTTTTGGTCAAGAAATTTTAAATGCAGATGTAGGCGGCGGCTTTCACGGGATTCAGATCACCTCTGGTCTATTCCAACTGTGGCGCGCCAACGGCATCACTAACTCATACCAGCTATATTGCACTGCGATCGGCGCCCTGGTAATGGCAGCTTTGATGCTGTTTGCCGGTTGGTTCCACTATCACGTCCGCGCTCCGAAACTGGAATGGTTCCAGAACGTGGAATCGATGATGAACCACCACTTGGCAGTTTTGTTAGGCTGCGGGTGCTTGGGCTTCGCAGGACAACAAATTCACGTTGCTCTGCCGATCAATGCTTGCATGGACGCGATCGATGCAGGTGCACCGCTGACAGTCGGCGGTAAGCTGATCAAAACAGTTGCCGACATCCCCCTGCCGCACGAGTGGATTTTGACACCGGGCTTGATGGCTGACATCTACCCGAGTTTCGCTAAAGGTTTAACCCCCTTCTTCACCCTCAACTGGGGCGCATATACAGACTTCCTGACCTTCAAAGGCGGTCTGAACCCCACCACAGGCGGTTTGTGGCTGACTGATACAGCACACCACCACTTAGCTTTGGCAGTGCTATTCATCGTCGCTGGTCATATGTACCGGACGAACTGGGGCATCGGCCACAGCATGAAAGAAATCCTAGAGAACCACAAAGGCCCCTTCACTGGTGAAGGTCACAAAGGTCTCTACGAAATCCTGACTAATTCTTGGCACGCGCAACTGTCGATTAACTTGGCACTGATGGGCTCTTTGAGCATCATCGTCGCCCAACACATGTACGCGATGCCTCCGTATCCGTACATCGCGACCGACTACCCGACTCAGCTATCCCTGTTCACCCACCACATGTGGATTGGCGGATTCCTGATTGTTGGAGCAGCCGCTCACGGAGCAATCTTCATGGTTCGGGATTACGATCCCGCTGGAAATGTCAACAACTTGTTGGATCGCGTGATCCGTCATAGAGATGCGATCATTTCCCACCTGAACTGGGTTTGTATATTCTTGGGCTTCCACAGCTTCGGTTTGTACGTTCACAACGACACAATGCGGGCTTTCGGTCGTCCTCAAGATTTGTTCTCGGATACCGGGATTCAGTTGCGTCCGATATTTGCCCAGTGGGTGCAAAACATCCACGCTTTGGCTCCGGGCACAACAGCGCCTAATGCTACGGAAATCGTTAGCCACGCTTTTGGCGGCGGTGCAGTAGTAGTCGCCGGCAAAGTAGCGATGATGCCGATCGAGTTGGGTACGGCGGATTTCATGATCCACCACATCCACGCTTTCACCATTCACGTTACAGTCCTGATTCTCTTGAAGGGCGTGTTGTTTGCACGCAGTTCTCGCTTGGTTCCTGACAAAGGCAACTTGGGCTTCCGGTTCCCTTGCGACGGCCCCGGCCGTGGCGGCACCTGCCAAGTTTCTGGTTGGGATCACGTGTTCCTAGGCTTGTTCTGGATGTACAACTGCATCTCGATCGTGATTTTCCACTTTAGCTGGAAAATGCAGTCGGACGTGTGGGGAACAGTATCGCCAGACGGCACAATTTCTCACATTACCGGCGGCAACTTCGCACAAAGTTCGATCACGATTAACGGCTGGCTGCGGGACTTCCTTTGGGCGCAAGCTTCTCAGGTGATTCAGTCCTACGGTTCGGCACTGTCGGCCTACGGTCTGATGTTCCTAGCTGGACACTTCGTCTTCGCCTTCAGCTTGATGTTCCTGTTCAGCGGCCGCGGCTACTGGCAAGAACTAATTGAGTCGATTGTTTGGGCTCACAACAAGCTCAAGGTAGCTCCGTCGATTCAGCCTCGCGCTCTGAGCATTATTCAGGGTCGGGCTGTGGGTGTAGCTCACTACCTCCTAGGAGGAATTGTCACTACGTGGGCATTTTTCCTAGCGCGAATCATTTCGGTAGGGTAAACTACCCCTAGGTTTTGGATTCTCGATTTGGGAGGAATCTCAAATCGAGAATCCAAACTCCGAACCGAATCCCTTCAATTTTGTTCAGGATTCAGGATTAATCAAGGCTTATGGCAACGAAATTTCCAAAATTTAGCCAAGACCTTGCCCAAGACCCGACCACACGGCGGATCTGGTACGGGATTGCCACAGCACACGACTTTGAAAGCCACGATGGCATGACCGAAGAAAATCTTTACCAAAAGATTTTTGCTTCTCACTTCGGCCACGTAGCAATCATTTTCTTGTGGACATCGGGCAGCCTGTTCCACGTAGCATGGCAAGGTAACTTTGAACAGTGGATTAAAGACCCTCTAAACGTCCGCCCGATCGCTCACGCGATTTGGGACCCGCAATTCGGCGCTCCAGCAGTAGAAGCTTTCACTCAAGGCGGCGCTTCTAACCCGGTGGATATCTCTTACTCTGGTGTCTACCATTGGTGGTTCACCCAAGGGATTCGGACAAACGCCGACCTGTATCAAGGAGCTATCTTCTTGCTACTACTGGCGGCTGTCTTCCTGTTCGCAGGTTGGTTGCACCTCCAGCCCAAGTACCGCCCCAGCTTGTCTTGGTTCAAAAATGCTGAATCTCGCCTCAACCACCACTTGGCTGGTTTGTTCGGTGTCAGCTCTTTGGCTTGGACTGGTCACATGGTTCACGTTGCTATCCCCGAATCTCGCGGACAGCACGTAGGTTGGGACAACTTCTTGTCTACTCCGCCTCACCCGGCCGGTTTGGCTCCGTTCTTCAGTGGTAACTGGGGCGTATACGCCGAGAATCCAGATGCAGCAAACCATGTCTTCGGTACTTCCGAAGGCGCTGGAACCGCAATTCTGACTTTCTTGGGTGGCTTCCACCCTCAAACAGAATCCCTGTGGCTGACAGACATCGCTCACCACCACTTGGCGATCGCAGTTCTGTTTATCGTTGCCGGTCATATGTACCGGACTAACTTCGGTATCGGTCACAGCATCAAAGAGATGTTGGATTCTAAGGCTGGTTTGGTCGGCGGCAAGAGTGAAGGACAGTTCAACTTGCCTCACCAAGGCTTGTATGAAACCTACAACAACTCGCTGCACTTCCAACTGGCATTTCACCTCGCTGCTTTGGGCGTAATTACCTCCTTGGTAGCACAGCATATGTACGCGATGCCTCCCTACGCTTTCATAGGTAAGGACTTCACGACTCAGGCTGCGCTTTACACCCACCACCAGTACATTGCTGGATTCATCATGGTCGGCGCTTTCGCCCACGGAGCTATCTTCTTGGTGCGGGACTACGATCCTGAAGCAAACAAAGGCAACGTGCTCGATCGCGTGTTGCAGCACAAAGAAGCGATTATCTCTCACTTGAGCTGGGTGTCGCTGTTCTTGGGCTTCCACACTCTCGGCTTGTACGTTCACAATGACGTTGTAGTTGCTTTCGGAACTCCTGAAAAGCAAATCTTGATTGAACCAGTGTTCGCACAGTTCATCCAAGCTGCTCACGGAAAAGCTCTCTACGGCATGGACGTGCTGTTGTCTAACCCTGACAGCATTGCTTCTACCGCTTGGCCGAACTACGGCAACGTATGGCTCCCAGGCTGGTTGGACGCGATTAACAGCGGTACTAATTCTCTGTTCTTGGCGATCGGACCTGGCGATTTCTTGGTTCACCACGCGATCGCACTAGGCTTGCACACCACCACCTTGATCTTGGTCAAGGGCGCTCTGGATGCACGCGGTTCTAAGCTGATGCCGGACAAAAAAGACTTCGGTTATGCTTTCCCTTGCGACGGCCCCGGCCGTGGCGGTACTTGCGACATCTCTGCTTGGGACGCGATGTACCTGTCTGTATTCTGGATGTTGAACACCCTAGCTTGGGTAACGTTCTACTGGCACTGGAAGCACCTGGGCATCTGGCAAGGTAACGTGGCTCAGTTCAATGAGTCTTCTACCTACCTGATGGGCTGGTTCCGCGATTACCTCTGGCTGTACTCTTCTCAGTTGATCAACGGTTACAACCCGTATGGTACTAACAACTTGTCAGTCTGGGCTTGGATGTTCTTATTCGGACACCTTGTTTGGGCAACTGGTTTCATGTTCCTGATCTCTTGGAGAGGTTACTGGCAAGAGTTGATCGAGACTTTGGTTTGGGCTCACGAGCGCACTCCTTTGGCTAACTTGGTTCGCTGGAAAGACAAGCCTGTTGCTTTGTCGATCGTCCAAGGTCGTTTGGTTGGCTTAGTTCACTTTACTGTGGGCAACGTCCTCACTTACGCGGCCTTTGTAATTGCCTCGACAGCCGGGAAATTCGGGTAACTCTGAACTCTGGTTTCTAGGTAATTAACTAAAATCCCCCGCCTTCTAGCGGGGGATTTTTTTTATATTTGTGTCAATTACCGCCTATGCAACAGTGGTATAAAGAAGATATGCCATTATATATTCATGTTGATATTATCGTGTCTCAATTATTCAACCGCATCCCTGGACGAACCTATTTATTACTAGCAATCCTCATTTTTGCTGCCTCTAACTCTGTCATTCGCAAACTGACCGATTTAGGAGCGCAGAACCCGATAGACGGCAGAAATTTGATTTCACTTTGTAATGTTTTATTTGTAGGGAATCTCTGCGCGTTAGCAGTTTTATTCCTGGTTTATCGCCAGCAATGTACAGTGCAAAATTTCCGATCGATTCCCAGTAAAACATGGTGGGGGTTGATGGGAATTTCTTTGCTATCTGGGGCATTGGCTCCAGCCTTAACTTTTATGGCATTGGATTTAACCGCTGTCAATAATGTGGTACTGATTGGACGCATTGAGCCGCCTCTGATTTTAGCGCTGTCCATTCTAATTTTGGGCGATCGCGTCAATCTTTGGGTGATTGCGGGGGCGATGGTTTCGTTTGTCGGTGTTGCACTGACTATTGTATTGCAAGCCCCGACTACCGATATGATGGGCATGGGCGGATTGACGATCGGCAGAGGCGAATTCATGGCAGCATCCGGGGCGATCGCGTTAGCCATTTCGACGATTATTAGTAAAGTCACGCTCAAACAAATTCCGTTAGGATTGTTCTCTATTATCAGAACAACACTGGGAACAGTTGTTTTCTTTATTGTCGTTTTAATCTTATATACTCCCACCCACTTTATCGATGTTTTTGCGCCCTTCCTCTGGCAGTGGATGCTCGTCTATGGTGCGATTATTGTTGTTGGCGGACAACTGTGCTGGTTTACCGGACTAAAAACGACGGGCGCTGCCGATGTATCCCTCGCCAGTTCGTTTAGTCCCATCGCGGGGATTTTAGCCGCCTATTTGATTTTATCGGAAACGCCCACAACAGCTCAATACATCGGCGGCAGCATCATTTTAATCGGGATCGTTCTCAATCAAATTGGCGTTTTTCGCAAGCAAACCCAACCCACCCCTCAACCTCCTGTAAGTCCGGCAAAAGAGATGGATATGGAGGTGGGATTCAAAGGGATTTAATGGTGAATACCCAGCCTTAGTTAAGGGGCGATCGAGTCAAAACTTAAAAGGGATTGGAACATACTACAGATTCTTAGTTACAATAAGTAACCCTAGAAGTTGATATTCGCAATAGTCCGATTAATGTTCGTCAGCGGGAGAATGCTAAGCGGTTGGCTGAGTCTGTCAAGCGGGAATAAAAGTGCGATCTATCCTCTAAACCTCATTTTGGGTAATAATAGAAAAAAGCCTGAGTTTTCAACATGGTTCAACTGTCTTCTGACTGGAATAATGAGGCTTATGTGTCTCTGCATCTGGTTCAGACAATGCTGGAAATGGCGGATTTGCCTCGCAAGAGTAGTTATTCTCACTGGATTCCAGAGTTTAAGGTTAAAATACCTAAGCTGACTGCCAATGGTCAGATAGTTTGGACTCAAAAAGAAGTTGATTTCTTAGTAGAAGACTTGAGTAGGTATATTAACTTTTTGGTTGAAATTAAGACGGCTAAAACTAGACTTGATGCGGAAGCTCGCCTTCAATTAGAAACGTATCTGAAATATTCTAATACAAGATTTGGGATACTGATTGACCCATTTTCAGTGGAGATTTACGAATATACACAAGGGTTCGCGACTCTAAAGTGTAAGGACAATATAGAAAACCCAGAACAAATTCAACCAGTAGCAAATTTCGTTAGAAGTTTTTTGGATACAGTTAAAATGCGTACAATTGCAATTCATACATCCAAAGGCGGGGTTGGTAAAACTACTTTAGTTGTCAACATTGCCTATGAGCTGGCAAAATTAGGTAACAGAGTTTTAGTTATTGACTTAGACGATCAAGCTCATGCAAGCCTATCCTTGGGAGTCAACAAAGCTGACGAATTTGACAAAGCTTCAACCTTAGAAGAATTTGACAAAGTTTTGGATTCTTTTCAGGATAGAAAAGAAGTTATAGAGTTTTTGAAAGACTATGACACCAAAAGTTTTAACTACAAAGAATATATACAGATTTCCCCAATTAATCAAATTTTCCGTAAAACAAAGAGTTTTGGGAAAATAGATGTTTTACCCAGTAGCTACAAAACTACAGATGTTGCTCTGGCCAACTTGGGCGGTATTCGTGAAAAGCGGCTAGATAAGGCTTTGCGACAATCCGGTATAGCTAATGATTACGATTATGTAGTTATTGATACACCGCCAAGCGCTACTACAATTGCTAGTAATGGACTCTATGCAGCTCAATATGTGGTGATACCATCCCAGATGGAATATCTTTCAGTCTATGGCATCAGAACTCCAATCGGACGAGCTAGAGAAGTTCAAGATGAAATGGGAAAGCGGGGAGCTATTCTGGGAATTGTACCAATGATGACAGAAAAAAATGTGAAAATTCATACTACAATTAAGCAGTCAGTAGAGAAAAGATTTCAGGGGATCACGATTCTGCCAGAAATAAAGAGAGCTACTGCTGTTGGTCAAGCATCTCAAGCTCGTCAGCCTATTTCTTTGTTTGCTGAACATAATAAAGGAGCAGCCGAAGTTGCAAAGCAATTCTCCGCCTTAACCCAAGAAATAGTGCTAAGAATCAATCAGATTGAAAGTTCAGTAGGAATGTAGAAATGGTAAAATTTTATAAAGGGATTGAGAGTCAGCCTAGCCTTGTGGTTTTAAATCAGATAGAGGTTTCTCAAGAAAAATCGGGAACTTCAAAGTCTGATTTAAAAAAAGTTTCCGAAAGCTTGAAGGTGTGGGAATTTAACTTAGCCCTGCCAATCGTTTGTATTACTGATGAGGAAGACAAATACCACTTGCTAACTGGGCTACCAATCTATGAAGCAGCAGTTGAAGCAGAGCTTGAGCGAATTTGGGTATTTCTAATTGCAGCCAAACAACCAGAAGTAGAATCAGCGATTGAACAAGCTGTTTTGCAGTCAAAGCTGAATCAAAGAGTGGTTGAGCCTCAAGACGTTACAGATTTCTTGGATTTTATTAACAATCCAAAATCTGACCTTACCTCAATCCCTGGAGTTAAAGATGGATACGCAAAGCTGATCCGCGATAAGCGTGTTTACAGTTCTCTGGAAGATATGCAGAAAAAACTAGGTGCTAAGCGGGGCTTAAATTGGCTAAGAGCATACAAGCAATCAAAAAGCTAAGCTCGCCAGTTCTTGAAGTTTTGAGAAGTGCGATCGCCCCAAACCTCACTTCACCAAAATGGCGATCGCCCTCATCGCCTCAAATCTCCCCTTTCACCTGCATCTGATGCACCTTGTCAGCCAACTCTTGCAGGCGCTTTTCGTCCAACTCGTCAATCGCCAGCATCCCGACATAGATGATTTCCTTCAGCGTTAGTCGGGTTGCTAGCGCCTTTTTCTGCACAAGTTCCTTAATTATGGGGCTGACTCCAATGGCGGTACTGGCTCTAGTCACAAAACTAACCGGAGATTAACAACTTTGACTAAATCTTAGCACCTTTAAGCTGAGCTTTTAGCTGCGATGCAAAATGCTTAAGCGCGTCTTGACAAGACGAAATACAATGGTTTATCGTCGAAATGTGGAAAGGCCGATCGACCTATTCCTCAATAATCTCCACCAAGTCCTCAATCATCACATCAAATGCCCGCGCTAACTTGTACAGGGCGGTAAAGTCAACCATTGATATTTCTGAACGACGAGCATAGCTGGTTATGGTGCTATAGATCACGCCCGATCGCTCCGCCACCTCCTTGAATGTCCAGCCCCTCTCGGCCGCTAGCTCTCGCACTTTAACTCTGACTAAACCCATGCTTGACAAATAATGCAGTTGCGTTTTAAGATAATTGCATCTGAAAAAGCGATCGCCCTCCGGCGTAGAAAACTAAAGGCCGATCGACCTATTCTTCCAAAACCTCAACCAAATCCTCAATCATCACATCAAAAGTCCGAGCTAACTTCAGCAGCAAAGTAAAGTCAACCGTTGTCAGCCCTGGACAGCGAGCATAATGCTTGACCGTGTTGTATACCACCCCAGAACGTTCTGAAACTTCCTTGAATGTCCAACCTTTCTCTGCTGCTAGTTCTCTGACTTTAATTCTGACTAAACCCATGCTTGACAATTCAGGCAATTGCGTAGTGTTTTTGTAAAAATAGATTATTTGACCAAGAATACTTAGCGGCGATCGGCTACTCCTCTAAAATCTCCACCAAATCCTCAATCATAATATCGAAAATGCGAGCCAGCCTGTGCAAGTAGGCAAAATTAACGGTTGTCATGCCTTGACATTGGGCGTAGTTTCTAATGGTGCTGTAACCAACACCCGATCGATCTGAAACTTCCTTAAGTGTCCAGCCGTTCTGGTCTGCAAACTCCCGAATCCGCAACCTCACCAAGCCTTTGCTCATACTTACTTGACAAATGACAATCTGCTGTCGTTTAATATTAGATATCTGAAAAAGCGATCGCCTCACGTCTGGACAACTAAGGGCGATCGCCTTCAAAAATTAAATAGACAGTTACTAGCTGTCTACAAGCCATGATAGCATCATCCCAGCTAAAATCAAGCACCCTCACCTGCTCAAAAATTCTCCACAAATCGCCAATCCTGCATCCGCTGGCGAGATTCGTTACCGAAGAAACAGTCGCACTCCTGTTCAATATCGCAGCAGACGAGATTTATCGCATCGAATGCTGTCGCTACATGGTGTACGTGCACGCCAAAGGCATCAGCCGCTTTGTCAGCTACGCCGATTTTCCCCCTATTTTAGAGGTAAAGCCGATCGCACCTCAAGATTTTGGCAGATGGTACAAACGCTGGAAAAGCAAGCAAGCACCAGCATTTTGGACGAAATTCTACACCCACAAGTTCAAAAAAGCTGTTTCAGTTGACAGCTTGCTAGAGTGGGGCAAATTGGTAGCTACTGTTAAATCGGTCATTTCTGGGGCCGCGCTGCAACAGCTACGAGATGTCTATGCCCAAGAAAAAGATTTGATGGAGAAATTTTAAAGTGCGATCGCCCCGACAAGCAATTGCGAGAATGGGGCAAGGAAAAATTAAAATAAATGGCTAAGTGAGAAAATGGAGGTAGAAAATGGACAATCACCAGGTCTAGAAAAATTCGCGAGTTAAAAGCTCAGATTACCCGTGAGGGCTTTATTTATTTGCCAAAACGCGGAAAAGGCAGCCATGAGAGATGGCAGCATCCTTTGATTGGCAAGACATTAACAATTCCAGGCAAAGACGGAGATGATGTGCCACGCTATGAGAGAGAAGCAGTTGTCAATATTGTTAGCCGAACTCGACGAGTTAAAGGAGGAAGATTCATGAATCGATACAGTATGATCGTCCAATGGTCTGACGAGGATCAACTTTTCCTCGTGACGATTCCAGAGTTTGCCGATCGCGTTGTCATGCCCTGTACCCACGGCCAAACCCGCGAAGAAGCAATCCGACATGGCGAAGAAGTGATCGAAATGTATCTGGAAGCTTGGCAGGAAGAAGGTGAATTCATCCCCCCACCCAACATTCTTCAAATCGCTTAGAAGACTTCATCTTCAATTCCCAGCCACCATTCGCCGAGATTCATTAAATCTTTGTGAAGGTCAGTAAGTTCTGTCATATACTCTTCAGCAGAAATCTCCGATCGCCTTTCTTGCAATTTTTTCAGCCGCAGTTGCACCAACAGCCAAGGTTTGGAAATCCCGTCCTTTGCTTCGATATATTTGGCTAGATCTTTGCTGTCCATAATTATTGGTTATTTGTTATTGGTTAGATCGTTTCCGGTTGTATGGGAATGATTAAACCGCAGAGAACGCAGAGAACGCAGAGAAATCAGAGGAAAAGAAGAGAGAGAGGAATAATTATGATGCCAAGTAGCTTAATATTATAGGACTTTTGAAACGGCTTAAAAAAGCTCTAATTTTTCCCAGTCGGTGTCAACCGACTTGAGCTTTGAGCCAGGGGTTTCAACCCCTGGCGGACTGGCGGACTAACGGATTGGCGGACTTGGAAGCTAAGATGTCTCCCGCAAACATCTTTTACCTATAATCCGAAGTCTGAATATTCTTGAGCTTCGCCGCATATTTCATGCCGTATTCCGGGCGACAGAAGCGATCGATCTGAGACTCAAAGAAAGCCCGATTTGCCTTCAAATGCTTGGGATTCGGGTCATCTAAAGGATACAAAAGAGCAGTCCGCAAAGCTTGAATCACCGCCGAAGTAACGCAGTACATCGATCGCTGAAATGTCACCCCAATTTGATTGAGGATATCATCTTCGCCGCGACAGCGCTGTTTGTAGAAATCCATCAAATACGGCGGCAGGAAATGCAGCATATCTTGTGCTAGCAAAGTCGGCGGAATCCCTGCCGTACCTACGGGGAATTTGTCTGCATAAAGCACTCCGAAGTGGAAGTCTTTTTGGTCGTCAGGAACTTCTCTAGCTTGAGCGTTGTAAGATTTGGTGCCTCGGAACGGCGAAGTGCGATAAAATACAGCTTCCACGTAAGGTAACGCTGCTTCGTAAAGCCAAGTGAAACCTTTAGATTTGGGGATAATTTCGTACTTCTCGCCGTCGATGTAAACGTGGTGGTAAATCGGGCGTCCGGCGATCGCAAATATGCCATTTACTAGGAAATCCATAGCCTGCGGGACTGTGGTAACTTTCCCTTCGTCGTACAAGTCGGAAACCTCAAAAAACACCGGCGCCATGACTTCCCAGAATAAACCGAGATTGCTGTAATAAGACATTTGGCGGCATTGTTCTAAAAACATTTCGGGAAATGCTTTGTGAAGTGCCAGCATGAACGGGTCTTTTTTGAAGTAAGCTTTAATTGCCCGATCGGCATTAGCCTTATATTCGTCACTGTCCAAATAAGGATCGAATTGATTGGTGGGCACGTACAAGCCCCGGTGCCAAAGCATTGACCTCATGCACTCTTCCGCAAATTCCATGTTAATGCGATCGTGCCACAAATGGTGAAACAGCCGCGGGAGTTTACCAGTTTCACCCTTCTCCATGAACTCCAAAAGTTCCGGGTGAACACTTCCAGTCCCGCGCCAAATCCGCAAATCTGCACCGTCGCCTGCATAGTGATTTTGCAAGTCTAAATACTCCTGGGGCAAGAAGTATTTAAAGAAAGGAAGCGGCTGTAAAAATACTCGTTCGGCGATATAAAGCAAATCCCGCCAGTAAAAGTCCATCGGCACTGCGTAAGCTTTCCAGATAGCGATGATTTGCATCAGATTTTCCGGCGTATCTGGAATCATTGCGCCGCCCGCTTCTAGCCTGTGAATTATTTCGGCAAATTCGTGTTTGGAAGGAGGTAGTTTAGTTGCTGGTTTATTAGGGGTTTGTACCATTGTTTCTTCCTTTGTTTGAGTGAAATTGAATATTTATCTACTTCCAGCCTCTGCCTATTGGTGAGAACTTAACGTAAAACCGATAGTCCAGAAGTCCGGCAGGGGTTTCAACCCCTGCCTCAAAGCGAAAGTCCTCGCTATCAGGACTAGAAAACTCATTAGTCCTCATAGCGAGGACTTTCGCTATAAGCCCCGTGGAATTCATTCCCTGGCGGACTTCGTTTGTGTAGATGCGATTTCAATCGCTGACTTTTCCCCAGGATAGCTAATAGCAACTTGGGTATTTCTGTCAGCAGGCAGAGTAGCAACGATCGCATTTGTAGTAGATTCGCTCCACTTGAGCAGCCAAGCAGGTTGAATTCCCAATACAAAAATGATGCCCGCCAAAACCAGCGCCGGCATATTTTCCGCAAAGGTAACTGGAGGGTAGTAAGCCGTGGCATTGTCCAACTTCCCAAAACAGGTGCGGTTGAGCAGAATCACAAAGTAAACTGCTGTTAAACCCGAAGCTAAAATGCAGAGTAAAGTTGGAATTGGAAAGATCGAGAAACTGCCTTGAAACACTAAAAATTCGGCAATAAAACCTACCAAACCGGGAATTCCGGCGCTTGCCATACCGCCCAAAACTAACAGGGAACTGGCAGTGGGTAAACCCCGCATCGGGTTCATCAAACCGTTGAGCACGTCCAAATCCCGCGTGCCAACTTTGGTTTCGATGATGCCTACCAAATAAAACAGCAAAGCTAAAATCAAGCCGTGGCTTACCATTTGCCCCACAGCGCCGATTAATGCCAGCTTCGTACCCGCGGCGCAGGCAACTAGGATGTAACCCATATGTCCGATCGAACTATAGGCTACCATGCGCTTGATGTCTTTTTGGGCGATCGCGCTCAAAGCACCGTACATCACGCTCACAGTCCCGATAATCGCTAAAGCGGGAGCTATAATCGACCAAGTTTCGGGAAACATCTGCAAGCCGAACCGCACTAAACCGTAAGTTCCCAACTTCGCCAGAATCCCTCCCAGCAGAATTGCTGTTGCAGGCGAAGCTTCGACGTAGGCATCCGGCAGCCAAGTGTGCAGCGGCACCAAGGGAATTTTAATTCCCAACCCAATTAGCAAAATTGTTAGCAGGATTAACTGCAAATTTCTCGGCAATTCTTGAGTGGTAATCGCACTGTAATCGAAATTTAAAGAACCGCTCAGCCAAGCCACACCCAAAAATGCTGCCAGCACTAAAAGTCCCGAAACTGCCGTGTAGATCAAAAACTTCATGGCAGCGTATTCCCGCTGCTTTCCGCCCCAAATCGCAATCAACAGGTAAAAAGGAATTAATTCTAGTTCGTAAAACAGTACAAACAGCAGCAAATTTTGAGACATCAAAGCTCCCGCCACACCCGCATTGATTAGCAAAATCAAAGCGTAGTAAAGCTGGGGGCGCTCCATCTTTTCGCCAGTGCCATAAATGACTAATAGCGTCAGCAAAGCACTTAAAACCAGCAGTGGCAAGGACAAGCCGTCAATGCCCAAGTTGTAGCTCAAACCTAATTGCGGAATCCAAGGCCAATATTCTTGAAATTGCAGTCCTGAATTTGTCGTGTCGAATTGAGTAAGCAGCCAGATATTTAACAGGAAAATAGCTGCAGCAAAAGCTGAGGCTACTGAACGTAGCCGCATCGTATTCATGTTTCCGGGCAGGAACCCGACTACCGCAGCGCCCAACGCGGGCAACCAGAGCAAGGCACTAAGCATAATCTGTGAAGAGTGAAGAGTAAATTATCAATTTTGTACCCTGTTGCGATTGATAATTTGAGGGTTTAGATGTTAACTTTTACCTCAATTATCAATCTAAAATTGCATCATGACTCAACAAGAATATTGACTTTTCCCGTGTCTAAATCGTAGTATCCACCGACAACTTTCAGTTTATTCTCCGCAATTAACTTAGAGATAACTGGAGATGCTTTCAACCTTTGAGCTTGCAGCACCACATTGGCTTTTGAGGCATTTTCTAGCTTGTCGCCCGCTTGGTTTTTCGAGCTTTCGACAGCAGGCTTAATTGCGTCGAGCAAACTGCCAATTTGACCGGGAACTTGAGCTCCTTTGATGGTTGCGTCTACCGCACCGCACCTTTTGTGCCCGATTACCACAAGCACTTTTGCTCCCAATACCAGCGTGCCAAATTCCAGGCTGCCAACTTCTTCTGGAGTAGCAACATTTCCGGCCACGCGACAGACAAATAAATCTCCCAATCCTTGATCGAAGATAATCTCGGAAGGAAAGCGAGAATCTGCACAGCCGAGAATAGCAGCAAAGGGTTTTTGAGCTTTGGCAACTTCGACGAGGCGGGGTAAGTCTTGGTTGGGACTTTGGCGTTTTCTCTCAACAAATCGCTGGTTTCCGTCCATTAACTGTTTCAGAGCTGCATCGGGAGTCAAGTCATTTTGAGCAATTGCTGGTTCGGGTGCAGCCAAATCAGCGCCTGCTCGTGCTGCGAGTATTCCTGTACCAATGGCTCCTGCGACAAATTTGAGGGAATTGCGGCGGGAAAGATTGAAGTGTCTGTTGTTTGAGGTCATTTATGCTGCCTTATTTGAACGAGTGGGAAATCTTTGTTCAAGACTTCATCTTTTTAAGATTTTAGATTAAAACTGTTACCTAAAATCTTAAAATTTATATCTCTTTACCCGCCTACAATCAGCGACAGGCGAGCTAGCAGCGGCCAGCTTACGAGCAGTCCCAAAACTGCGACTCCGAACAGAATTGTCAGGGCGTAAAACTGAGTTTGACCGTTAACGTTGTATTTGAGGCTTTGCCCGCCGAAAACCGTTGCAAAACCGATTAAATTTACGAATCCATCAACAATATTGCGATCGACCCAAGAGATAATTTGAGCAACTAAACCGACTGCAAATATCACTGTCACGCGGTAAAGTTGGGCGGTGTAAAAGTCGTAGGCAAAAAAGTCTTGCAAAGCTTGAGAACCGATTCGCACCGGTTTTTCCCATTGCTCGTTCAGGTAAATAAATGCTCCGACACCGATGCCGATCGCCGTTGACAAAACTAGCAATCCAGTTGCGGTATAATTCAAACTTGCCCCCGGCAATAAATGCCACGCCGCCAGCAAGTGCGGAACGTGCAAAGTAAAGCCCATTAAAACAGTCATCGGCAAGATAAAAGGCCAGTGAACTTCCGGCGAGCGTTCGGTCATTTGCTTTGGTTTGCCGCCGAAAACTAAACCGAAGACGCGCACCAAGCCAAAAGCAGTGACGCCGTTTACAAACAGCACTATTCCTAACAAGAAAGGGTGAGTTTGCGAAAGCCCGGATGTGAAGTCTTCTAAAGCCCAGAAACAGCCGAAGGGCGGCAGTCCCACCAATCCAGCGCTACCGACAATAAACGATATCGCCGATATCGGCCGCTTTCTCCACAAACCGCCGAGAGCTCGGACATCCTGAGTGATGCTGTTCCAAACTACCGAACCGATGCTCATCACCAGCAAACCCATTGCCAAGCTGTAGGCAAATATCAATGTCAGGGCTGTCTGGGCTTGTCCGGTGCCGACGGCGATAAATACTAAGCCCATGTAAGAGCTGACTATATAAGAAAGCGTGCGCTTGATGTCAATTTGGGCGATCGCAATTAATGAAGCACCAACCGCCGTCGCAGCACCTACAATAATAGTTGTCTTCAGTCCGATTGGCGACAAAGCAATCACTGGCTGCAACTTAATTAATATCCAAGCACCAGTTTCCACAACTACGGTGTTCCGCAAAATTGTCGCCGGCAGCGGGCCTTCCATCGCCTCATCCAGCCAAAGGTGCAAGGGAAACTGAGCGCACTTACCCATCGGGCCAGCAATCAAAGCTAAGCTCAACAGCGTCGCTACAGTGGGGTCAAGCTTTGCAGTCTCGGCCCAAACAGCCAACTCGTCAAAATTCCAAGTTCCAGCCAGCGGCAGAATTGCGACTACTCCCATCAGCAGGAATAAGTCACCCACCCGCTTGGTTAAGAAAGCGTCGCGGGCTCCTGTCACCACCAAAGACTGATTGAACCACAGCCCGACTAGCAGGTAAGTACCCAAAGTCAGAACTTCCAAAATCATGTAACTGAAGAAGAGAGAATTGCACAGTACCAAGCCGCACATCCCCGCTTCAAACAGCCCCATCAAGGAAAACAACCGAGCCCAGCCCCAGTCCATTTCCATGTAACCGAAAGCATAAATCTGCGCTAGCAAGTTCAGTCCGGTAATCAAAACTGTCGCCCCGACGGTGACAGCAGAGATTTCAACGGGAATGGTTAAGTCTAAACCTGCTACATTCAGCCAGGGAATGAACTGGTGTTGCGCTGGTTGGTTCCAGATAGCTGTGAGGGCGATGACGCCGTGTAGGAAAGCGAACAACGTTAATATGGCGTTCACATAACCTGATGGTCTTGGCCCCGTGCGACGGGTAACTGCCGGAAACCACAGTATCGACAGAACTCCACCGATGAGTGGATAGCAAGGTATAAACCAAACCGTCTGGAGTAAGATTTGAGCCATTGGCATTACCTGTAAAGGTTACAAAAATTTAAAATTCTGAGAATAATTACGATCGCGCTGACGACAGCACTGAAAAGCCAGAAGGCAGAATTAGAGGCTATTTTGGCGTCAGTATTCGAGTTACTCGTTGTTTTGAGACTAGGGGGAAAGAATAGACTTATTAATTTTATATTAAGTATTGCGTTAAATTATCATATTTCTGATTCAGCATATTTATCGGTACCGATAAGCTCTACTTATAGGTATATATAGGGGCGGATTGTGTACAAACGAATATTTGTCGATCGCAAGTGCGATCGAACAATGATTTATTGCTCTAAAATATTAAAACCGATTAAAACCGCTCAATCTGCCAAGCTGATTCGGGAAGTTTGGCTTGGCGCTGTCCCATCGACCTTGCCCTAACATTCAAAAGACCGATCGGCGTATTAAACAAATCTACCATATCGGATCGGCTGCTCGCACTTTTGGCCGCTGCCACCGGAAATTCCTTTAACAGCCACCTAGCCAGCCGGTAAAAATATTCCCCTGTTGTGAATTCTCGCATCAAATCGACACCGTAGAGTTCGTGCAAATATTTATTAGATTCGCCGTACCGATACCATTGACTTTGCAACAGTTTTATTGTAGAACGGTGGCGGTGTCGGACGATCGCATTTTCGGCAAAATGTAATTTATAGGATGTTTCCCGCAAAATCCGCCAGCATAAGTCAGCATCGCCGCCGCTGGTGAGATGCGGGCGAAATAACCCTATTTGTTGTAAAACTAGCCTCCGTACAGCTAAATTTGCGGTTTGGGCGTAGGGACAAAAAGGGTGAGCGAGAGTATGTTTTTGAGATAAAGTATTTTGGCGATCGGCGTGTTGTTCTAAAATAGTTTTACCGGGTAGTGCGACTATTTCCCCAGCGCTAATTCCTACTTCTAAGTCAACAAATGGCTTAACTAAATTTTCCAGCCAGTCAGATTCCGGGCGACAGTCTGCATCGGTAAATGCAATCATTTCGCCTGTGGATGCGCGAATTCCTTTATTGCGGGCGGCGTAGGAACTTTGAATCTGATTTTCGCTGAGGTGGCGAATGGTTATTTGATTGAAATTGCTTCCCCCCCTTACCAAGGGGGGGACTGAGGGGGGGTTAGAGGCTGTTGTTTGGAGGATTGCTGAAGTGTGATCGCGACTGTTGTTGTCTACTAAGAGATATTCTACTCTGTGTGGCGGATAAGTTTGTGATCGCAGGCACTCGATCAACTCCGGCAAATCCATCTCGCCGTTGTAAACAGGCACAACCACCGAAACTTGAGGTAAAAACGTTTTAGTCATTCACAAACAACCGTAAACGGTAGCATAACTAATATTGAGTAATATTAAACGAACCGCGCAGGCGCTAAGGACGCTAAGGAAGATAAATAAGCAAATGTAGTTCTTACTTTGTCCTATAAGCGTCTTCGCGGTTCTTCAAATAATTAAAAAGTGTTACTAAGTTCCATTGCCTTAACGGGGATATAACTTGTCAAAATTATAACTTCGGACTCTTAAACAGGCAAGATGCCTGTTCCACAACTGCATTCAGTTATTGTGGAACAGGCATCTTGCCTGTTTCTTTGAAATAGTAGAAAATATCTCTTACATCCCCTGTACAATCCGTCACCCCATCCGTTCTCAACTGTTTCCCGTCAACATCAAAATCATTAACACTAACACCCCGTTGCTTATATAAAAAATGCCAACAACCTGAGTTTCCAACCAGCCGCACAACTCTAAATGATGGTGCAGAGGAGCCATTCTTAACAGACGCTTGCCGATTCCATCCGGCCCTTTTGTAGCTTTGTAATAACCTACTTGAGCAATTACTGACAGCGTTTCAATAAAGAAAATGCCGCTGATAATTAATAATATCCAAAGGCTATTTGTTAATAAAGCTACCGCACCCAACGCACCGCCCAAAGCTAAAGCACCTGTATCACCCATAAACACCTTGGCTGGATTGCGGTTGTGAGCTAAGAAACCGAAACAACTGCCGCTGATGCAAGCGCAAAATATCATTAATTCTGGCGAAGTTGAGGCTACAGATGCACCTAATCCCAAAAGTGCGATCGCGCCCAAACCGCCCATCAACCCGTCAACACCATCGGTAAGATTAGTAGCATTGCTTTCGGCAACTAGCACAAAACCAGCCAGTGGCCAGAACAGCAAACCTAATGGCAATACCCAACCGAAAGGCAAAGCCACATTTGTAGAAATAGCAGGTTGATGAAACATCAGCCACAGACAAAATAGAGCAGCAAAACTTATTTGCAAAGCCAATTTCATCCGAGGGGAAATACCTTTGTTCGACTTCCGTCGCAGAATTTGCCAGTCATCGATCCAGCCAATGAAACCGTAAGCTAAAGTTAAAGCCGATACGGCAACAACATCTGAGTTAAACTTAGACCAAAGTAAAGCGACTGCTACCCCTGCAGGTACAAAAAAGATGCCTCCCATTGTCGGCGTTCCCGCTTTTTTCAAATGAGCTTGGGGGCCGTCTTCGCGAATTATTTGTCCTGCTTTTAGTTGCTGGAGTACGGGCACAACTGCATAGCCCAACCCCGACGCAACTAAAGCACAAACAACTAGCGGCATAAATAGCGATGCAGGTAAATTCAAAAATCTACCCGCTGCTACATCTAAACCGATCGCTACAGTGCCGAGCCCCAAACCCAGCAGCAGGAATAAATTCTTGCCTGTAAGTTTGAAAGGCAGACTTAAAGGGATTTTCTCATCCAAAAAGTTATCCATAACACTCCTCACCACACACTATTTGAGAATAAGCAATTGACAATGGGGAATAGGGTGCGATACAGGAGATTGAGAAATCTCTTAGTTTTTCTTCCCTGTTTCCGGTTGATTTCTTCACCCTTCTACCCGTTATTCTTCGCCTACACTCACATCCTCTTCTACTTCCTCTTCTAAATCATCGTAAGGACTGTCGTCAACTGCCATCAGTTCAGAAATTTCTTCTTCGTGCAGATAGTCGGGTTCTTGAACATCCCTTGCTAACAGGCGATTGTTAGATTCCAACCAGTCTAAAAGAGAAGATTGCTGTTTTAATGGAATTACATCCGCAGGTAAATGGCGAGGTATTTGACGCAGAGATGGGTTGTACATGATTCTTGGTTTTTAAAGACAAAGACGCGATCGAGTAGAGGTAACGTTTTGCCGACGAACTGCTCCTTTGATCAAGCACTTGCAAATCGGGCATTTAGCAAGGCTAAAGCATTATACCACAGGCACTGTTTGGTTCCGGATCGGATAAGATGGGAGACCGAAAAGGCGATCGCCCCCAAGCATCGGCCTCAGAATAACACTAAAATCCGCTCTTGCCAATCCTTCTTTAGCCGTAAGCATTGTAATCTAAGACGATCGTCTTTAAGATATCGCGGGACAAGCGGCGATCGTATTGTGCAAGCTTCGCTAACGGCAAGGGTTTGATTCACAACAGTCTCCTGGTTTTTCATCAAAGCCTGAGCTCGAATGCCCTCTGGCTTCTTCAGTCAACTCTCAAGCAATAAATCTCAGAATGGATACAACGGCAGCGGTTTTATACAACAAAGAGGGCTACCACACCGGAGGCAAAAAACTTCTGGGGCGTCATTCAGCCGGAGAAGGGTTTCTCAAAAGCTTAGTCCAACACGGAACCGCTGACTCTCTCTATTGTTGCGCCGATAGCGCAACAACCTTTAAGGAGTTTTGTTCGCACATCCAACCTTGGCTGCAAAAACCTCGGAAAGTGCGCTGGATTCCGATGGAACGACCGGATTTGCTATCTCAACCGGGCACAATTTACCGACCCGATCCGGTTCTGTCGCAGATGGTTTGGGCGCGCAGATTTGTCGATCAGCGGGCGTACAGCGTTTGCGGCGTTACTCACACGATCGGTACAAAATACATCATGGAGGCGATCGGCGATTTGATCACCGCACCCATGCAGCCTTGGGATGCCCTGATCTGCACCTCTGCAGCCGTGAAAACTGCAGTAGAAGGAGTGATGAGGGAGTGGTCTGAATATTTAGCCCAGCGTAACGGCGGTAAACCGGAAATTTTGGTCAAATTCCCCGTTATTCCCCTAGGAGTGGATTGCAGCGCGTTTCCGCAGGGTGTGGAAGCAGTTAATAGTCGCCGCCAACTGCGAGAAAAACTCGGCATTTCTCCCGAAGATATTGTTGTGTTATTTGTCGGTCGATTGACTTTTTCTGCAAAAGCTCATCCGGTACCCATGTACATCTCCCTAGAACGGGCCGCACAACAGACAAAAGCCAAAATCCACTTAATTCAAGCCGGTTGGATCGAAGATCCGAGAGAAGAACCCGACTTTAAAAATAGCGCACAAATATTTTGTCCCTCGGTGAATGCTATTTTTTTAGATGGGAGACAGCCGGAAATTAGAATAAATATTTGGTCGGCCGCCGACATTTTCATTTCGCTGTCCGACAACATTCAAGAATCCTTTGGACTGACACCCATAGAAGCTATGGCGAACGGACTGCCGGCCATAGTCTCCGATTGGAACGGATACAAAGAATCTGTACGCCACGAAATAGACGGCTTCCGCATTCCCACACTCATCCCGCCCCCCGAATCTTGTTTAGATTTAGCCCTAAATTATCTTGACGACAGCTTAAATTGGCCGACTTACATGGGTCACACTTCCCTCGCGACAGCAGTAGACATTGATGCTTGCACCCTGGCGTTGTGTGAATTAATTGAAAACCCCGAATTGAGAAAGCGGATGGGGGAAAATGCCAGACAAAGGGCGAGGGAAATTTATGATTGGAAAGTAGTAATTGCTGCTTACGAACAATTGTGGCGGGAATTAGCAGAAATTCGCCAGGGGGCACCGGAGTCAGCACCTTTAAAACCTGGGAAGCCACCTTATCCCCTAGGCGACGATCCGTTTCGGGTATTGGCTAATTATGCGACTAGAAGTTTAAGCAATGAGATGATGCTGAGTCTGGGTGCGATCGCCACACCAGAACTTTTAAAGCAGGTACAGACAATTAGGTTTACCAGTTTTGGTGAGGATAGGAGAAGATCTGTTAGCATTCAGATGGAGATATTGGACACAATTAAGCAGGAAGGTGCGATCGGCGTGGGGGAACTTATCCGACGCTACGTTAAAAACGAGCAAGAATTAGCCGACCTATATCGGACTCTGCTCTATCTGGTGAAATTTGGTATCTTAGTTATTAGTTGTTAATACTCTGCGGACTCGGCGATTAAAATCGCTACTACACAAAATTTCCTCCCTCTCGCTTGAGACAGAAGAAAAGAGCGGTCTGACTTTTGCCTCACCTTCGATAATTAATCCGTGTATTCGTGTCAAAATCCGTGTCGTGCCTTCCTTCTTAAAAAATCATGCTTAGAAAATCTGCACTATTAGAGATAATTGCTGGTAAGAATCGAGGTTTGCTGGCTACTCCCACCGACAAACAAGCGATTTTAAGCGCGATCGCCCAATTGGAAGATTACAACCCCACATCACGCCCTGTCGAAGCCGGAGAGCTTTTAAATGGTGATTGGCGGTTATTGTATACCACCAGCCGCGAACTGCTGAATCTCGACAGTTTTCCCTTGGTAAAATTGGGTCAAATTTATCAATCTATCCGCGTCAAAGAATCTAAAATTTACAACATTGGCGAACTTTACGGCTTGCCTTATTTGGAAGGAATTGTCAGTGTGGCGGCGAGATTTGAGCCAACTTCCGAACGGCGAGTGCAGGTCAAGTTTGAGCGGTCAATTTTCGGTTTAAGCAGGTTGATTGGCTATGAATTTCCGGGGAAGTTTATCGATGAGATTGAGTCGGGGAAAAAGTTCGCTGCTGTAGATTTTGGGCTGGATACTCGCGAACAGCAGGGATGGCTTGATATCACTTATTTGGATAAAGATTTGCGGATTGGACGGGGGAATAAAGACAGTGTTTTTGTCTTGACAAAAGAGTGATTTTGTGATGTGTGATTAAGTGCGATCGCCCCTTAACTCAAAAGTTGCAATCCGTCTAAAATGATACCGAGAGGGATAGAATTATGACATCAACAATCAAAGAAACAATGGGCAAAATTACCACAACGCTGACAATCACGAATCATGCCGATCAAATTCGCCTTGAAGATGGCGCGATTCCTGCTGAGCGAGTACGTTCTATTACAATCAAAAATGTGCTGGTAGATACTGGGGCGACTACTTTATGCTTGCCGCAGGATGCGATCGCCCAACTCGGTTTAAAACTCCTCAGAACAGTGCCTGTCGCAACGGCAACAGGCATCGGTACGGCGCGCATTTTTGAAGATGCAAAAATTTCATTAATGGGAAGAGACGCGACTTTTGAGTGCATAGAACTGCCCGCAGGAGCCGATCCGTTATTGGGCGTCATTCCCTTAGAAGCATTAGGAATTGAATTAGATTTGCAGAAACAAACACTCGTGCTGTTGCCGCTGAGTCCGACGGCGAGTTATTTAAGAATTTGAATTTAGCATAGGTTGGGAAATAACATAAAAAGCAATTTATTGTTACTCCGTCAGTTTTGTCTGTTCTTTCTTTTCCATCGGCATTGACTTTTTGACAGCTAGCACTAACTCCGCTTCGGTACATCGATACAAGTCCCGCATTCGGAATACTTGCCAAACTTCCATTTTTGGCAATGTTCGACCCTTTTCCCAGTTGCGAATTGAAGATTCCGCACATTCTAGTATATGTGCTACGTCTATAATTTTCAGCCCTGCACGTTCTCTTAAGGCTCTCAGATCCATAGCTGACCGAACCTTTTGATGGACAAAACGTTAAGTTTTACCGTCAATAGTTGACGGATATGACCGATTTGGTGTTTAATCATAGTAGTAGAGGCGTTAGTCGATTTCCGGCAAGAGACTTACTAACGCCCTTTCCTGTAGTCCATAGAGGATACTAAACCATCATGCCACAAAACGGTTATCAACAGGGATTGGCAGCGAATCCTGGGGCGATCGCGTACCAAAAACGCCTTTACCCTTGGGCGATCGCCAAACTCATGCCCAGTATGCAGCGGGCGATTGTGGGGCGATTTCGCAGTCGATCGGATGCTGACGGACACTTGCTGTGTCTGCGTCAACTGATGCCTCAAGCAACACTTGTCGTAGTCTTTGACTTGCAACCCGACTTAGAAGTACCAATTGCGGCGCCCACAGCAATTCGATAAGCACAAGGATTGCGATCGTCATTTGTAGGGGCGGTGCCCCCGTGCCCGCCCCCTTCGTCTGACTGCAAGTCGATCTTTCTTGTATTTTCCTTCTTCCTTTTTAAGAATGACTCAGACTCGATAATTCATCCGTGTATCCGTGTCCTCATCCGTGTAGTGCCTTCCTTCTTCCTTCGGCTATAAATAGCGACTTAAGTTAGGATAAAAATATCCTCAATTTGCTTTTCAATCATGACTTCTACAACTGTAAAATTCATCTTGCCTCAAGTGGGTGAAATTCCTCAATGGCAAGCCGCGACATGGGAAGATTATGTAGCAGCCTGCGAAGATCCATCTTTGGAGGAAGCCAGAATATTTTTTTACGAAGGATATCTTTGGATAGATATGGGTAATGAAGGGCCTCAGCACGCCAGATTTAACAACCTCTTGACGCTGGTATTTTACGCCTGGTTTGTCAGCAAAGGAGGACAAGCTTTCGATGATTTGGGTGGATGTGTAATTGAGAAGCCAAAGGTGGGAGGAGGTGCGCCCGATCGCATTTTATATGTCGGCGGAGAGTTCATCCAGTGGCAAAAAGGGGAACCGCGCCGACTTAATCTAAATAAATCGCGAATTCCCGATTTAGTGATAGAAACTTCCGATACGACTTTGGCCAGCGATTTAGATGAAAAAAAGCAGTTGTATGCTGCTTTGGGAATTCCTGAGTATTGGGTAGTAGATATTAAGGGCGAGAGAGTTTTGGCATTTCGCTTGCAGGAAAACGGGAAATATCAGCAATGCGAAATTTCCGGTGCGCTTGAGGGATTGCCAATTGCTTTACTATCGGAGACTTTGAAACTTTTGGGTGAGGGAAATGGGACGGCGGCGATGTGGTTTGCTCAACAAATTGGGAATTTGTAGAGAGGTTGGCGAAAAGCACGCGCGAGCGTAGCTATCCCGTAGGGAATGGCTCTTAATTTTTCTCAATTCTTTACGCAATTATCGCTTAAAGAGAACCATCATGGGCATAAACAGTTACACATTTTTAGAAGAAATCTATATAATCAAGTTAAGTGACTTGAGAAAATGTATGACAACAACTGTAGTAGACATCGGGACTTTAATTATCCGCGATCCCAACCTTCGAGGCGGCCGTCCGATTATTGCTGAAACTGGTACTTCTGTCCGCCGCATCGCCGTTTTGTACAAGCAGGGTAACAGTGCGGAAGAAATTGCTAGGCTGATGACTCACTTATCGATCGCACAAGTTTATGCAGCTTTAACGTATTATCATGCTAATCGAGAAGAGATTGATACAGATTTAGCTGAGGAACAAGAAGCTTACGAGAAGTTAGCAGAGTTACACTACAAAAACCTCCAGACAAATTCATGAGCCTTATTCTACTGCTGCTAGACGAAGATGCGATGAATTCGGCTCTGCTTGATGCTCTACGCCTGCGGAGTGTTGATGTTATTTCTGTTGCAGAAATAGGAATGCTGTCTCGCAGCGATGAAGAATTTTTGTATTGGGCTCATGAAAATCATCGAGTAACATATAGCTTTAATACTAGGGATTTTTATCGATTGCATACTAATTTTAGCACGCAAGGGGAAGAACATATGGGGATAATTTTGGGACAGCAGAATTATTCAGTTGGGGAACAATTGCGTCGCTTGCTAAAAATTATAGCTAGTAAATCTGCAGAGGAAATGTACAATCAAGTCGAGTTTTTAAGTGCTTGGGGTGAAGGATAAGCGATCGCACTTGGGAAAGACAAGGGCGATCGCACTCTCCTCCAAAAATGCGATCAAAATTATCTGCGTGCATCTGCGTCATCTGCCTCAATCTGCGGTCCAAAAAAAGATTAATCGCCTCGCTTACCAGCATAAAAAATATAAAAGATAAAATCCTAAAAAAATGCTCCGACTCTCCCAAACCCAACTCAAAATCCTCAAAGAATGCCCCCGCAAATTCCAACACAGCTACCTCGAACTCCTAGCCACCACCGCATCCCCAGAACACAAAGAAAAACTCACATGGGGAAGCCACTTTCACCTATTAATGCAGCAGCGAGAACTCGGACTTCCCATTGAATTCATCATCCAACAAGACCCCGAACTGGGACGCTGTGTGGCAGCATTTATCAACACCGCACCCGAACTTTTCGCCAATTCAGAAAATAGCGAGCGAGTTTTCCGCCAAGCCGAACACCCCCGCACCCTAATTTTCCAAGACTACCTATTCACCGTTATCTATGACTTGCTAATAGCAGAACCAAACGCCGCCAAAATTCTCGACTGGAAAACCTATCCCCGCCCTCAAAAATCAAAATGGATAGCCGAAAGTTGGCAAACTCGCCTCTATTTATACGTGTTAGTAGAAACCAGCGACTATTCCCCCGAACAAGTTTCCATGACATACTGGTTCGTACAATTGCAAGGAGAAGAACCGCCGCAAAAACTCACATTTGATTACAACCAAACAGAACACGATCGCACAAAACAAGATTTAACCCACCTATTGCAGCAGCTAACCGACTGGCGACAGCGCTATACCGAAGGCGGCGAATTCTTACCCCAAGTAGAAATTAGTTCCAATCTTTGCGATTCCTGTCAATTTGCCACTCGCTGCAACCGCACAACAGACACAAAAATTACCTCACCCGATCTTCTCGCAGAAACTCCTACAGATTGGCTGCCAAATCTTGCTATAATCGATGAAATATTTATTTAATTCAAATCTTGTACTATGCAACTATTAGTCGCCCGGTGGGGGCGGGTTTATAGATATTGTGGATGTGAATGAAAGATTGTTGGTGAACCCGCCCCTACAGGAATTAATGAAATAACTTATGACAGAAATACTTCAAAATTTGCCAACTCAACCCCTATCCCAGCCCCCAGCTTGGCTGATCCAAGCTGTCAGAAACCATGCACCAGAACTCCCCGGAAACTATGCCGCCGCACTTCTGTGGTATAGAGGAATTCACAACCCAGAACAAATACCCGGTTTTTTAAATCCAAAACTTTACCAACCAGCAAGTCCCTTTGAATTCGGACTAGAAATGAACTGGGCGATAGAAAGAATCCAGCAAGCACGAAACAGTGGCGAAAAAGTCGCAATTTGGGGAGACTTCGACGCCGACGGCATTACCTCAACCTCCGTACTTTGGGACGGACTGGGAGAATTCTTTGCTCAAAACGACCAACTAATTTATTACATTCCCAACCGCTTAACCGAATCTCACGGACTCAATATCGCGGGAATAGATGCCTTAGCAAAATATGGAATTAGCTTAATTATTACCTGCGATACCGGCAGTACAAACATCGCCGAAATCGAATATGCCACCAGCTTAAACATCGATACAATTATCACCGACCATCATACATTACCGGACGATCGCCCGCCAGCTACAGCCATTATCAATCCCCGCTACTTCCCCCCAAACCACCAACTATTTAACCTTTCAGGAGTGGGAGTAGCTTATAAATTAGTTGAAGCATTATATCACACATTACCGGATATTCCGCAGCGCCCACTCACAGATTTATTAGAATTAGTAGCGATCGGCTTAATTGCCGATTTAGTCCAACTTACAGGAGACAGCCGCTACCTAGCACAACTCGGAATCGAACAACTGCAAAAACAACTCGCAAATCCCACCCGCCCAGGAGTTGCAAAATTGCTCGAACTGTGCAAAAGATCGGGCGATCGCCCAACCGACATTTCCTTCGGCCTCGGCCCCCGAATCAACGCCGTCAGCCGCATTCAAGGCGATGCCAGCTTCTGCGTAGAACTCCTCACCAGCCGCGACAAAAAACGCTGCGAAGAACTAGCAAATTTAACCGAAATTGCCAACTCCCGGCGCAAATCTTTACAAAAAGATGTTGCCAAAGATGCCGCCTACAAATTAGCCAAACTCGACCTCTCAACTACTAGCGTCATCGTCCTCAGCGACCCCCAATGGCCGGTAGGAGTATTAGGATTAGTAGCGGGACAAATCGCCCAAGAATACGGCCGCCCCGTGATTTTATTCAGCACAGAAGGAAGCGAAGAAATTAACGAAAATTCCCCCGAAACGCAATTTACCTCTTTCTTAGATCCAGAATCAAAAACACTTTCCCCATGCAAAATTGCCAGGGGTTCCGCCCGTTCTGCCAATCAAATTGACCTTTACCAATTAGTCAAAGACCAAGCGCATTTATTGGACAGATTTGGTGGTCATCCCTTCGCCGCCGGATTGAGTCTCCCCGTTGAAAATATCCCCCTATTTACCGATGCGGTAAATCAGCAACTGCGACAACAATACAGTACAGATAGTTTAACAGCCGCCCCAGTTCAAGCAGACCTAAAAATTACTGTCTCCGAATTAGGCAAAGACTTATTTCAAGAACTAAAATTGCTCGAACCGTGCGGTATGGGCAACCCCGCACCCAAATTGCTGATTGAAAACTGCTGGTTTGAAAATCTCTGGAATCAAAAAATTAAGGATTTGAAAGGGCAAAAAGTAGAATATCTTAAAACAGAATTTACAATTAGGGATGAATCTACCGATATGGGATTTCCCGGCATTTGGTGGGGACACAATCAAAACGAAGTTCCCCAAAGCCGCTGCGATGTCACCGTAGAACTCGATTTTAATACTTACAAATCGCGGTATGAAGTGCGTCTCGTAGCAGTGCGGGAACGCACGGCAGACAACCAAATAAATTCCCCGACTCAAATAGATTGGATTGTAGACTGGCGCAATAGAAATAACGAGGAAGAGTTGTTAGGCGCTAGCACAAACTTAGAATTTCAAATGCCGATCGACAATCTAGTTTACAATTCCGAAAAGGTCGATCGCGAAAACTCGATCGTCCTCAAAGAATGCCCCGCAAGCTGGGACGAACTGCGGATCTGGTTTCGGCAAGCACAGCACACTCAGAAAAAACTCGCGATCGCCTACACCTTACCCCCACTCGTACCCCCACAGCAAATCTGCCAACAACTAATCGGCATCGCCAAATACCTCAGCCGCACCAAAAAACCCGTCACCAGACAGCAACTTCGCCAAAAACTCGGTATCAGCGACACATCCCTGCAACTAGGGTTCAAAACCCTAACATATCTCGGTTTCAAAATCAATTATCGCGATCGAGCTTTCCACATCACCAGACAACCCGAAACCGCACAGCAGGAAGACGCGCCAGAGCAAATCCCCAAATCCTTATTAGATAGCCAATCCATCCAATCCTCCGTGCCAAATTCCCCTATCGCCGCCCGTTTTGCAGCGCAATTCCTAGCAGCAGTCTCCGAAGAACAATTCCGGCGGAAATATTTCTGTGAAGTACCCCTGTCCACCATTGTGTCGATCGCCCGAGAAACCGTTTTCCAAGAAGATTCTACAGCAAATCCCTTCTAAGGATCGCGAATTAAATAACTTACAATTTTAATTGTTATTGTGGGATGGGCGTCCCGCCCGTCCTTTTTGGAC
>NZ_JAUBTU010000060.1:0-44269 GCF_036705085.1 Microcoleus sp. B6-A1 | reverse complement strand
AGTCATGCCTGAGTCTGGCAGAAGGGACTTGCACCCTTATCAGACCGAGAGTTCAGCCTTGTGGCTGGAAACGTTATGTACGGACTGATTACCGTGATTCACGTTTCAACGAATCGCACTAAGATTCTCCTTACTTGGGTACTACTCAGCTCAATTCCTGTCTTCTCTTTTAAATGTATGGCAAGTCTAGCTGTTGTCCATCTCCCGAATTCATAGCCATATTTCTCAGGTTCTACTTCAATTGTCTCTAGAAGTAAATCAATGTATTCTTCTGTAGCTTTTCGGTAGTTACCCTTCATCCTATCATCTTTAAAACTCTCTAATCGATCCGGATCACCATGAATACTCCAATAAGCTACTTTTCTGAGAGAACATCCAATTAGTTCAGCAGTTTGAGCTTGTGTATTTCCGTTATTTAGTAACAAAAAAATTAAGGCTATGAAGCCGAATGTCTGGATGATCATGCTCTTTTAATACTTGTTGAAGAGTTTCCTTTGTCTCGGAACTTAGAAAATTTTTAGCAGGCATTTACTTTTTCTGAATATCATTATGTTATATTATACCAAGATGCGTTTTAAATGCACAACAGCTTACCCGATCGCTCGCATTTCTGATTTCTCATATTCTTCACCCGCTTCATCACCTCTATAAATTTCTCCCTGCCTCCCACAGATTATTTTTTAAATAAAATATTAAAAATTCGCCTTTTTTTTTGGGGTAAAAAGCTTGACTTTGCTAGATTGACAATGTATTATTTAATAATGGGAATAGTGACAAAATTAAAATTTATGTCACCACTCCCATTATCTAAAATATACCCCAAAAATCAACAGCAGTCAATAGGTAAAAACTCTTTTCTTTACGCCGCAATTTGAAACTGCCAAAGGAACAGGAACGATACAAAAATCCATGCAAAAAAAGGCGAATTAAGCTTTGCAGGTTATCCTAGATTGTCTGGTGTCTGCCTGAATCACGAGAGGCAAGAGATCGATTTATGCCATCTCCGACTTAAGGGGGATGCGAGGAGGAGCGAGGCTAAACTAGAAACAAGATCGATCGCACATTTGATCCTTAAATTTATAGGCTTTGGCGGTCGTATCGGCCCGCGCCAAAAATTCGAGTAGTGCGTATCCAGCTAAAATAAAAAAAAGCAGGATTCGCACCCCGACTATTTCATGAAACAATCGCTGACTCCCCAAATCACCGCAGGTATCGGAATGGTTGTGGCGCTGCTAATTTGGAATGTGGCCACTTCCTACCGCAACACTCTCAAGTTAGTCCAAAACGAACGCTGGGTGGGCCACACTCACCAAGTTTTAACCGAACTCGAAGCCACGCTTTCTACCTTAAAAGATGCTGAAACCGGACAGCGCGGTTATTTGCTGACGGGAGAAGAACGTTATTTAGAACCGTATCACAGCGCGATCGACCGCATCAACGAACAAGTAGTCGGATTGCAGCAGCTAACCGCCGACAATAACCGGCAGCAACAGCGCATTCGCGACTTGAAAATTGCGATCGACTCTAAATTAGCCGAACTTGAAGGAACCATCAATCTGCGCCGCAAACAAAACTTAGCAGCAGCCGTGCGGCAAGTAAAAACCGGTAGGGGAAAGCAAATCATGGGCGACATTCGGCAGCAGATAGCCGCCATGACTGCCGAAGAAACTCAGCTATTGCAGCAGCGCGCCCGAGAATCTAAAAAAAGCGCTACTTTGACAATCGTGACTTTTACCGTTGCTGCTTTAGTAAATTTCCTGTTGATGCTATTGGTTTACTATTTGGTGAAGCGCGATCGAACTGTGCGCGACAAGGCCGAAATCAAGCAAAATCAACTGTTAGAACAGCTAGAACACGATCGCCACTTCCTACAATTAAGCGAAGAACGTTTCCGTCGCGCCATTCTCAACGCACCGCTGCCAATTATGCTGCACGCTGAAAACGGAGAAGTTTTGCAAATTAACTGCGCTTGGACAGAACTATCAGGCTACGAATACTCAGAAATTCCCACAATTGAAGATTGGACAGAAAAAGCTTACCACAGTCGCCAATCGCTAGTGCAAGCAGATATCGATCGGCTGCACCAATTAAACGCGCGCATTGCTGAAGGCGAATATATGATTGCCACAGCCAGCGGCGAAACTCGAATTTGGGACTTTTATTCCGCACCTTTAGGCCAGCTTTCCGACGGCCGAAGTTTAGTAATTAGTACCGCCATTGACATGACTGCGCGCAAGCAAGCAGAAGCGGAAATTCGGATGCTCAACGCTACCTTAGAACGGCGAGTAGAACTCCGCACCAATCAACTTCAAGCAGCTAACGAAGAATTAGAAGCTTTCACCTATACCGTCGCCCACGATTTGCGTGCTCCCCTGCGGGGAATGCAGGGATTAGCTGAAGCTTTATTAGAAGATTACCACCACATCCTCGACGAACTTGGTCAAGAATACGCCCAGCAAATTGTTAACTCTGGACACCAATTAGAAGAATTAATCCAAGATTTGCTAGCTTACAGCCGCCTGAGCCGCACTGATTTATCGCTGCAAGTTTTAGACTTAGAATCAGTTGTGGCCGAGGCAATTGCTATGGTACAAGGTGACGCTAAATCCAGGCACGCTCACATCAGTGTTCGATCGCCATTGCCTGCGGTAATTGCCCACCGCGTTACTTTAGTTCAAGTAATCGCCAATCTGCTCACCAATGCTATAAAATTTGTGGAAGGCACACCACCCCAAGTGCATATCTGGGCGCAAGAAATTGAGCAGCCTCAAGAGGGAGAGACAGAGAGCAATACAGTGGGAGAATTGACAAGGGGGACAGTGGGACAGTGGGAGCATTCCCAGTTACTTATCGCCAGCCCTCTATTGCCAGTCCGCATAATCCGTCTGTGGGTAGAAGACAACGGCATCGGTATTGCTCTAGAACATCAAAAACGCATTTTTCGCGTCTTTGAACGGCTGCACGGTATCGAGTCTTACCCGGGAACTGGTATAGGATTAGCTATTGTAAAAAAAGGAGTCGATCGCATGGGCGGTCAAGTTGGAGTGGAATCTCAAGTAGGACAAGGCAGTCGATTTTGGATACAACTGAGGAAGCATGACCCAAACGCAGACGATTTTACTGGTGGAAGATAACCCCGTGGATATTCTATTAATGCAGCGGGCATTTCGCCATGAGACTTTTGCTAATACTTCGCTGCAAATTGTTCGAGATGGAGATGCAGCGGTTTTTTATTTAAATGGGGACGGAGAATACAGCGATCGCGATCGCTATCCTTTACCTGCGATAATTTTACTAGATTTGAAATTGCCCAGACGATCCGGTCACGAAGTTCTGGTTTGGCTGAGGCAGCAGCCGGAACTAAAACGCTTGCCGGTGGTTATGCTTACTTCTTCTAGGCAAACACTTGATGTCAAGCGCGCTTACGATTTAGGGGTAAATTCTTATTTGGTTAAACCGGTCGGGTTTGCTTCTTTATTGGAAATGATGCAGAGTTTTAGCGAGTATTGGCTCAACTATAGCGAACTGCCGGAACCTAGCGAATTTTCGGGTTTGTAGTAGCGGTTTCCCGGTTTTTATTGCTTGTTTCCTCGTTACCAGGCTCTTTCGGGTAACGAGGAAATTAAGTTTCTAGTGAGTAAGCCCGTCCTGTATCATCTTAAAGGGGCGATTTCCCACATTTTTATGATGATCGATTGCCACTCTAGCTAAGCTGAAGTGCATTTAAATTGTATAGTAAAATTTAAGAAAAGTCTTGTGGGGAGTAGGGGTTGGGCCTAAGATCCTGCCCAAAAAATACAATTTAGATGCCCAACAGCTTAATAGCAAAATTATTAATTGTTACAGTGGTACACATTCTGGTAATGGACGACAACCTAACAGATAGGCTGCTGGTCAAACGCGAATTAGAGCGGCAATTCTCGCAATTGCAAATAACGGAAATTTTTGACGATAGATTATTCGGAAAAGCACGGAATCGAGGCAGATTCCATCTGGTAATTACTGATTACCAACTACGCTGGACGAACGGTTGAGTTGTGCTTAAAACTATTAAAGCCAGTTATCCAGAATGCCCGATTGTAATGTTTACAAATACTTTGATCGAAAACTTGCTAGAGTACAGCCACCTCAGCAAAGCTAACTTCGCACTAAAAGCAGTTTCTCTTCATTTAATTGTAGCTCGATCGCGCAACTAGATGCGGAAATTGCCCGAAAAAAAGCTCGGATAACGGTTGTCGAACCGCTACCTGCGGTGTTGGCACATCCTCCTACGCTGCTGCAAGTCTTGGTTAACTTGCTCTCCAATGCTCCACCAGTTCGTGCAGCCTGGGATAGCTCCCCAGGTGCGAGTTTATTCAGAAGCTGAGGAGGAATATATCTATCTTTGGGTAGAAGACAACGGCATTGGTATTGCACAAAGATTTCAAGAGAGGATTTTTGGGTTGTTCGATCGCCTGCACGGTCAAGAAGTGTATCGGGGGACGGGAATGGCGCTGGCGATAGCGAACAAAGGAGTCGATCGGATGGGGGGTGCGATCGGGCTGAAATCGACTCGGGGAATGGGTACCCGCTTCTGGGTAAAATTATTACGCAATTGCGAGAGTTGAGGAAGCAAGTTCGGCAACGCGCAGTGAATCGGGATTTAAAAGATGAGGTTCTAGGGAAGAAAGTTTTAACAGCAATATTCTGCTGTAGCTCAAAGAATCAATCAACCCGCTTGTTCACCCCCGAAGACAGAATAAACAATTAGTATAGTTATAGTTCACTACTCTCTTGCACCGTTTCCGCCTGAGCAGGCTTTCTGCTCTGTTTTAGAACAACTTACTTAATTAATTTGCTTGTGGGCACGCCCCTAAACGGCTGGTTGAAAATATTACAAGCTGTAAAATATAATAAAATACAAGCAAATACAATAAATTTATGGGCAAGTCTAATTAACCCACCAAGTAAATATTCAAATTATCGAGGTTGCTTAATAACAAATTTTTAGATTAAAGAATGTTTGCGCCAATACCAAAAGTAAAAGCCCAATGCTGTCTATTCTGTTAATCGACGACAACCCGAACGATCGCCTGATGATCGAGCGAGAACTGAGAAAAACTTTTCCAGATTTAGAAATTAAGTCCGTTATTGATATCCAAAGTCTCGAACAAATCCTGACTGCCGGGGGTTTTGATATAGTAATTACAGACTACCAACTTCACTGGAACGACGGATTAACTATTCTCCACAAAGTTCACAGTCGCTACCCCAATTGTCCGGTAATTATGTGTACTGACAGCGGCAGCGAACAAGTGGCAGTCGAAGCAATGAAAGCCGGCTTAAGCGATTACGTCTTCAAGGGGCGACACTTAAAGCGGCTGGCGGGGGCTGTGGCCGAAAGCTTGAAAAATCAGCAGTTGCGTGAGAACTACGCGAAAACGTCGGCGCAGTTGGCAATTTCAGAGGAAAGGCTGAGGTTGGCGATCGAAGCCTCGAAAATGGGAACTTGGGATTGGAATTTATTAAATGGCCAGGTCGTTTGGTCGGAGGGACACGAACAGTTATTCGGGCTGGAAAAAGGCAGTTTTGCGGGAACTTACGAAGCGTTTTTTAGCTGCATTCACCCGGATGACCAGGCCTCGATCGCCCGGGCTGTTACCTTGGCTTTAGAAAACAAAATAGAATACCAATACGAATTTAGAGTCATTTGGCCTGACGGCAGCTTGCACTGGATCGCGAGTAGGGGCAAGTTTTTTGATGATGATACGGGTAAATCGGTGCGATCGAGCGGGGTGGTTTGGGATATTACCGATCGTAAATTATCGGAAGCCAGGGTGCAAGAAAGCGAGGAAAACTTGCGCTTTGCCCTAGAAGCAGCTAATACGATCGCTTTTAGCTGGGATGTGGCATCGGGGGAAGTCCGCCGTTCGTCCAATGCCGAAACACAGAGGGGTTTGGGCCCAGACAGCACCTTTGGTACTTTTGAGCAAAAAAAGAATGCGGTGCATCCAGAAGACCGCGAAAGCTTTTTGGCAGATTTGGATGCCGCACTCAGCGGGACGGGAGTCTACGAGTCGGAATACCGCCAACTGACCCCCGACGGCTCAGTGATTTGGCTTCACGACAAAGGGCGGGTGGTTTTTGACGCATCCGGCACACCCCTTCGGCTGTTCGGGGTGGCGATCGACATTACGGATCGCAAACAATTAGAATACGATCGCTCCCGCGCCTTGGCCCGCGAGCGGTCGTATTTGCACCGCCTGCAAAAGTTAACCTCCGCGTCAGTAGCTATCAACTCCACCCTGTCGGTGGCAGAAATACTTCAGTTAGCGGCAGATAGCGCCCGCCAAATTCTGGAAGTTCACCAGGTAGCGGTGAACCTCAACCCGGCGGCAAACTGGGATGCGGGAATTAGCAAGTTTTCCATGTCAGAAAAATACGCCGCCTGGCAAGATTACTGCGAACAACCAGACGGTACGGGCATTTACCAACAAGTTTGCCAGCACCAACAGGCGATGCGAATGACTCAAAGCGAGTTAGAGGCTCACCCGGCCTGGCGGGGGTTCGGCAAGGCTGCGGGCAAGCACCCGCCGATGCGGGGCTGGCTGGCTGTACCGCTGACGGCTAGGGACGGCAGAAATCTCGGATTGATTCAGTTGTCGGACAAGTATGAGGGGGAGTTTGCCGAAGATGATGAAACTATTTTAATGCAGTTGGCTCAGGCGGTGTCGGGGGCGATCGACAATGCCCGACTTTACGAGGAATCTCAGCAAGCAAATCGCATGAAAGATGAGTTTTTGGCAACTCTTTCTCATGAGTTGCGATCGCCCTTAAACGCGATTTTGGGCTGGGCGCAACTGCTGCAGCAACGCAATTTCAATCCGGCTGCTACTGGGCGGGCTTTATCCACTATTGAGCGAAATGCTAAATTGCAAACTCAATTGATTGATGATTTGCTGGATATTTCGAGAATTATTCGCGGCAAGTTGACTTTGAATCCTTGTGCGGTAAATTTGATTTCGATGGTGGAAGCAGCGGTGAATACGGTGCGGTTGGCCGCCGATGCTAAGTCGATCGATTTACGGTTTGCAATTGTAGATTTGGGCTGGGAGACGGCAGAGTTTTCCGAAACCGGGGAGATTTCTGGCAATCCTGAATCTCAGTTAAATCCGAAATTTTGGGTATCAGGAGACCCCGGCCGCTTGCAGCAAGTAATTTGGAATTTGCTGACGAATGCGATTAAGTTTACGCCGCGCGGGGGGCGAGTTGAAATCCGACTTTCGAGAGTTGATTCGGAGGTTGAGCTGGCTGTTACCGACACGGGAATTGGGATTGCTCCGAATTTTTTGCCTTACGTGTTTGACTCTTTCCGCCAAGCGGATGCTACGATTACTCGCAATTATAGCGGTTTGGGGCTGGGTCTGGCGATCGTCCGGCAGTTGGTGGAACTCCACGGTGGCACGGTTTGGGCGAGCAGTCCGGGACTGGATATGGGATCGACTTTTACTTTCCGTCTCCCTGCGATGCAGGTAAATTCGCTCGCAAGCGAGGAAGCGCAGGTTTTGGCTGGCGCTGGTAATTTACTGGGAGTTAAGGTTTTGCTGGTTGATGACGAGATTGATTCGCGGGAATTTATGAGGTTTGTCTTGGCAGATTCCGGGGCCGCTGTCAGGGCCGCATCGTCTGCTGCTGAGGCGTTTGAGGTGGCTTCGCAGTTTGGGCCGGATGTTGTGGTCAGCGATATCGGAATGCCGGAGGAAGACGGCTATTCGCTGCTACGAAGGCTGCGTTCTTTGAACACGCAGACAGGGAAATTTTGGGCGATCGCTCTGACGGCTTATGCTAGGGATGAAGACCGCGATCGTGCTTTTGCTGCAGGTTTCGATCGGCATCTGTCTAAACCTGTGCAACCCGATGTGTTGGTAGAGACTATAGTCAAGTTGAGGCAGCAAGGGCTAACAACTTAAAAATTTGTCTTAATAATTGGGAATTGGTAAGGGAAAAGTGGTAAATAGGAATTGGGAATTGTGCTTGTAGTGACGACTTTAATCCTCGTAAAACTCGCTGGTACTTGCATTCCTCACTACCAATCTATAATGCTGATTTTACCGACACGACCTGATTAACCCCACTGGATATCGACGGAAATCGCTCAACTGAAAAATATAAAAATTTGTATTTTTCAAACTATTCAACTTCTGCTTGTGGGGCTTTGCTTCTCGCCCGCCTAAAATATGCAATTTCTATGCCGATTAGGTGATTGGTTTGTGTTAATATGCTAAAATATTAAACAACCACGCGGTAATAATTAGGTGGACAAACTTCAGACAGATATAGAGGCAATTTACTCTCAAATAGAGGAATTGCGCCTGGAACGCCAGCAGCTTAGTATTGCCGATGTTGTCCCAGCAGGTGATTCGCCCCAAGCGATCGCCGATGCTTATCGTCGTCACGCGAGGGAAACAGCACAAGTGTCGGCAGAAGTCAAGGGGATTGATGATGCGATCGCGGCTCTGTCTGCTCAACTGAGTCAGAAACAGCAGCAGTCGGTAAAGTTGCAAAGAATCACTCCGATGGAGGAGCAAGTTGAAGAAGGAAGAGTGCTCGCTCACGGACACGCGGAACGGATTAATGAACTGGCGGCGGAGCTGGCGGCGGAAGTGAAGGGACTCAAAGCCATCGCCGACCAAATTAGTCCTAGCTACTGGCAGGTTTATTACAAGCCTTTTATTACTGGTTTTAAGAGTATTTCTGTTCCCTACGTGCGATCGGACGGGGATGTTTGGACTATTGTCAATCGAGTAGTTTAGAGAGGCTGCGGGAGCAGAAATAATCAGCGCTCAAGACAATTTTTTTCCTGTCCCTATTCCTCTACCTCAACCTCGCAGCAATTGCTTAATAGTGCCGACCAATTCTTGAGGGTGAAATGGCTTGGCGATGTAAGCGTCGGCTCCTTGTTTCATTCCCCAATAGCGATCAAACTCTTCGCTTTTGCTAGAGCACATTACCACCGGCAAATTTTGGGTTTTAGGGTCGCTTTTGAGCCTGCGACAGACTTCGTAGCCGTTCATCCGGGGCATCACGATATCCAGAACCACTAAATCTGGGCGGTTAGCCTTGATTTGCTCTAGAGCTTCTACGCCATCACTCGCTACCGTGACGTTGAGTCCTCTACCTTTGAGCAAGTCGGCGATCATCTCCCGCAGAGTGACGCTATCATCAACAACCATAACTGTACTCATAGAATAATCCCTACCAAGTTTCTGGGTTGAAACGTTCACATTAACGTTTACACTAACGTTCACCTTCAAAGGTGTCTTTTCCTGATTGAGATTGCGCTCTGCTAAATGTAGTTTACCCACTTTTGCTGATTTCTCAATCATTTTCTGAGTAATTACAGCAAAATTTAAAGATCCGCGCAACCTCGGTTGACACACGAGGCTATGTCCGTTAGTCTATCATTTTCTTTCTCAAATGGTACTATTATCAAAAAATCAGGGTATAGCTTGGTTATGCGTTTCCCGTTGAGGACGGCGGCGCTCGGCCACCTGCATCAACATTTCTCTAATTAGGATTTTTCGTACCTAAAGCGGATAGTTTTTGGTCGTAGAGCGTGTCTAAAACGACCGGGCGCTGGCGGTAGCTGTGACCGGTGTTTTTGCAGCCATTAGCAACGATTCCCAAGACGGAAGCTCCAGAAATTTTTAATTCTTCTAAAACTTTGCGAACTTGCGATCGGTCTGTTTGCCCAATTTGGACGACCATAATCGTAGCGTCTGTGCGAGCTGCGATCAAGTGGGTGTCTGCCAAGCCTGCTAATGGCGGGGTGTCATAAATTACTAAGTCAAAAAATGCTTGAAATTGCTCCATCAGATACTGCATTTTTTTGGAAGAAAGAAGCTTGATGGGATCGGGGGGAATTTGACCTGCGGTGAGTACGAACAAATTTTCTTGGTTCGGGACTCGTTGAATCGCGTCGTTGAGGCTGAGATCTGTGGAGATGGCATCGCCCAGGCCACGCACGTTTGGCAGTCCTAACTTAGCGTGCAGTTGCGGGCAGCGCAAATCTGCATCTACTAACAATACTCGCTGTCCGACTGCTGCTGCTGTGGCGGCCAGGTACAAAGCTACTGTAGATTTGCCGTCTCCGGCTACGGCTGAGCCGACTAAGAGCGATCGAATTGCCGTGCCTGCACTCAGTAAGTGAATGTTCGTGTAGAGCGATCGAAATGCTTCTAAAAATTGATAGTCCAAGTCGCTCAAAATACTTGGGCCCCCGCTCATAGAACCAGTATGTCTAGCTTCGCCCGGTTCGACTACTTCGACTTTCGAGTTCGATCGAGCCGATGTTAGTTTCCTCTGTCTGGCTGGCGGTCTGCGCTTGACTTTTTTGGTAAACGGAATTACCCCGAGTATTGGCAATCTTGTGGCCATTCTCAGTGATTCAGGAGTGTGGAACACAGTATTTAGTACCTCTACCAGCAAGCCGACTGCTATGCCCAGCAGACTGCTTAAAATTACTGCCAGCGCTAACTGTTTTCTGGTTTGTTTGACGGTAGCTGTTAGAGGGTTGCCGAATTTGTCTCGCGGAATTTCCGGAGGATTTATCAGCACCCAGGGGATTTGCTCCTGAGCTGCATCAATCCGCAAGGCTTCTCGTTTTGCCAAGAAGTCCGAAAAACTCTTAGTAACTACTTGCAGTTCCCGCTGTAAATTGTCGTATTGTCGGGTTGTGACAGAAAAGTTTCTAATTTTTTGGTTGAGAGCATTTTGCAAAGCTGTCATTTCGCGATCGCGCGCTTCAACTTCTTTAATTTGGCTCTCTAAATTTCCCATCACCACTTCTCTTGCTTGTTTAGTGGCAGTTAAAATCAGTTCTTCCCGACTTTTTCGCAGCGCTAAAACTGGCAAACTGTCTTCTCTGTACTGAGCTAATTTTAATGACAATTCCGAGTCTATTCTCTGAATTTGACCTAATAGTCCGCCGTAAGCTTGCCCTTGGGTCATCAGCACCCCCTGGGGATTATTTTCGTTGAGTAGTTTTTCATAGCTTTGGTAGAGGTTTCGCATCCCTTTTAGCTGAACTCTAATTTCTACTTGCTTGCCCCGAAGGCTTTGAACTTGTTCAGACAGAGATTTTCCCTCTATCTGGGGTTCAAACAAGTTGCTCTGCTGCCGCAATCTTTGGACTTGCAGTTGCAGAACTTCCACTCTTTCTCGGAGCTTTGGCAGCTCCGTATCTATAAATTTAATACCTTGATTAATGCCCATCAGCCGTTGCTGCAAGCTGTAATCTAGATAAGCTTTAGAAATTTTGTCCAATACGCGGTAAATTTTTTTTCTGTTTGAATCTTTGTAGCGAACTTGTAAAATTTTTGTGCCTTGCTGTTTGCCATCTTTCGTGTAGCTGACTCGCTGGATAGACATTTTTGAGATCAGTTCGCTATAGTTCATTTTGGGATACGAAGCCCGCAATTCCTCAATTATTGGCTGCATCATTTTGGGACTTCGCAAAATCCTAATTTGGGTTTCGTAGTCTAGTAGGCTAATTCCTTCTATATTAATTCTTGCTAAGTCGGCAGCTTGGGTGTTGTTTAATTGTTTGGATTGCAAACCTTCAGCCGTGGCTGGTTCTACCAACAAGGAAAAGGAGCCTTCATACTCGATCGTAATCTGTTTAGACGTGAGGACGATCGCTGTTCCTGCCAGGGCGCTCAAAGCAATGGTGGCTGCTGCCATGACCAGGAAGCGACGGCGCACGACGCCTAACAGCCAGGACAAGTCTAGCTTTTCTTCTTCTCTCTCCTCTACGAAGTGATCTCTGTAGTTCTGAGCAGATAACTCCGGCAGTTTGCCGTTCGATTTGGGTGTGAAGGGTTGGTAATCTTGTCTGCTATCCATATTCAGCCAGGGTATTTTTGAGGTTGATATTTTTGAGGTTGATATTTTTGAAGTGGCCTGGTCGCGGCTGGGTAATCTTATTGTTTAGTTTATTCTAGCCTTTGCCAGGAATTATCCACCTCACCCGCCGCCTTCTTACCTGAATAAAAATCGGAGAACGTTTATAAAATTTAACACTCCCGTAGCTGGCCCGACAGGTCCGATGACAGCGTTCATGCGATCGACAAAATTGACGAGACCCCTGCGAGATACGATAATCATGTCGTTGTTGCGAAGTTGAGGATTGGTTTCTTCGTTAATTCCTTGAGTTAAATTGACTTCGATCGTCCGTTTAGTAGCTGTACCGTCGTTATTGAGGCGGACTAGCTCAACTTTATCTCTTCTAGCTCTGGTATTCTCGTAGCCAAAAAATCCTCTGGAAATTAAAGCTTGATTCAGTGTGGCATTAGCTGGGAGCCTCAAGGGATCGAGGGATGTTCTGAGTTCTCCTACTACAAAAACGTTAATGCCGACAGGGGCAAAGTTAGTGCTCGCGAGTACGCCAGCTTCTGCAGGGTTGACGATCGTAGCTTTGGGCACGATGATCGTGTCTCCCTCCTGGAGGATGGTATCTTGGGCGCCGTCCCCGGACTCTAGGAACTGCCACAGGTTGACTGGGATAATTTGTTCGCCTCTTCTGGTGACGCGCCGCACTTGGATTTGCCGGATGTCGGCATCCGAGGTGATGCCGCCAGCTAGCTGAATGGCCCGGATGACGGTGGGGAAACCTTCGCGGCTGAGGTCGTTTGTGGTGTTGCCGCCGATCACGACGTAAGCCCCGGGGCGGGTGACTTGACCAACGATGGAGATCGATCGAGGTTTTTCTGGGGGTGGCGAAAAGTTGGCCGTCGCAAATTGACGAGCTTCAGCTTGGTTGAAGTTGGCGACTGTGGGAATCACGATTGTGTCTCTGTCTTGCAAAATGATGTCTTGAGAGATGTCTCCTTCTTGCAAGAATTTCCACAGGTTGACGCTGAGCACTTGATCGGGGCCGTCTCGTTGGGGACGGCGGACGCGGATGTTGCGGATGTCGGCGACACCCGTGACGCCTTCTGCGAGTCTGATCGCTTGGGTGACGGTGGGGTACTGGACACTCGGCGTGGCTCCCGGACCAGGAGTTAGGGTAATGGTGAAGTTTCCGGGCCTGGTGACTTCTCCGATGACGCCGACGTTGAGGGGGCGGGCGGCGACGAGGCTGACTGTGACTAGGGGGTCTTTGAGGACGCGGCGGTAGGCGTTGCGGATGATGTTGGTGGCTTCTACTAAGGTGCGGCCACGGACGGAGACCAAGCCGATCTGGGGCAGGTTGACTGAACCGTCGGAAAGAACTTCGTAGCCGCGGCTGAGTTCGGGTACTTCGAGTATTTCTACTTGGATGCGATCGCCGCCGCCGAGTTTATAGCTTTCCGGCGATCTCCTAACGGGCGCAACATTCTGGGCTTGGTCTGCGCCTAGCGGGATGGGCAGTTGGGCCGGGGTGCTTCTGGCGTCAGCGAGGACACTGGAAGCAAACAAGACAACACCCACAACCGACCGGGCTATCTGTCCTGGAAAATGGGTGTTAACCATACACCACCTAATTTTATTGACTATGATTTATATAAGTGTAGCCTTTTTAGTGCTGGGCAAAAAGCTCATTATTTTAAGCGATCGCCGAAAAAAGGATGCTGTATTTTTGCTTTATCCCTAATTTCTGTGTTAGCGTGGTTGCGGGTTGACGGCTATATTTTATATCTAGATAATTTGCTCTTATTTCGGATAAAGGAAAGCAATTATGACTGAACCAGTGTCTCTACCAAATATGCTGAAAGAGCTAATTTTAGGTAGTTATTCATTGAGATGGATGCTACTTGCTATAGTCGCGATCGCCACTCTACTATTATTTCAATTCGCTAGCTATAAAAAAATAGGTTTGGCTTTAGAAAAAAGCTTTGCTGGTCTTTATATTTTTATTTCTCCCTTCCTGACACAGCCTCCTTTTAATTACTTACATTTTGTGAATCTTAAAGATCCCGAAGGTGGCATATTAAAACTCATACCTTATTTTTTTTACCCCTGGGTAGTATTAATTTTAACTTCAAGGGTTAAAATTTTTAGTAGCAATTTTATAGAAACTTTTGCTAAAATATTGATAATGAATCCTTTCTTTTTACTTTATACATTACTTCCATTACTGTCTACCTTATGGTCTATAGTTCCTGAAGAAACGCTAAGAGCAGCCCTAGCTTTTTCAGGATTTACTGCTTTCGGGTTTTACATTGCAGCCCAATATAAATGGGAGGATTTATCTCGTTTTTGGCGGTGGGGATACACGGCAATCGGTTTGGCAAGTTTTGTAATGAAACCCCCTGGAGCAGGCGAGTTTGTCGGCTTAACCCAATCAAAAAATTCTTTGGGGGGAGTCTTAGCTCTCTGTACGGCATTTTGGTATTTGCATTATTCTCAAGGAGCTAAAACTCAGAAAGAGCGCTGGATTGCTTTGGGAATGATGTTCTTTTCATTTTACCTAGTAAGGGCTAATAAATCAGGAGCGGCTCTAGTGATTACTATCATATTAATAATTGCAGTGTCTTCACTAAATCTTCTAAAAAAATTAAGTTTTCAGTGGGCTTTTACTGCGATTATATGTTTCCTGGTGCTCAGCATAATTATGACTGTTTTTATAGTAGACAACCTAGAGGATATTATTGTAGGTGGGTTAGGCAAGGACTTGACTCTAACTGGGCGGACAGAATTCTGGCCGCAGTTAATGGCTGCGGTCAATCAGCGCCCCTGGTTTGGCTACGGATACGATGGATTTTTTCAACAAGATAAGTTAGGCGCCGCTACTCCTGCTTATTTTATTTATACTCCTAATGGATTTCAACCTAAAAATCCTCACAATGGGGCGATCGGGATCTTGTTAGCCTTCGGGTGGCCGGGATTAATTTTAATGATGACTTCCTTGCTGCTCAATTTAGCTTACGCAGTTCGGTATTTGAGTCGTAGCACTCTGGAAGAAGCGGGAATACCTATTTGTTTTCTAGTCTCTATTATTATAAGCAACATCACAGAAAGTTATATTATAGAGATAGCAAATCCTTGGCTGAGTTACGCAATGTTGACGGTTCGACTTGCGATAGATAATGCTAACAATAGTTCTAACAGTAGCACCAGTAACGCTCAAAGGCGTTCTTTAGCTCGCACTGTCCATTGAAGTAACCTTTATTGGGCGGAGCGTGGAGCCAGTTGTGGTATGTTGTTATAGGATCAACCAGTCTAATTTTGCGAGATTGCCGACCCTGCTAGAACCGCGTTTGTGTTTTGTAAAGATTTAAAATATTCTGATGCTAGATAAGTTAACTGCGGTCAGTCAAAAGCTCGGCCCTAATCTGCGCCAGGTACTCAGCAACATAGCTTGGCTGTTCACTGACCAAATCTTGCAGATGGGTCTAGGTCTGTTTGTAGGCCTTTGGGTGGCTCGCTATCTTGGTCCGACACAATTTGGATTGCTCAACTACGCGCTCGCCTTTGTGTCGCTGTTTAGTTCGGTAGCAACTATGGGCTTGGGTACTCTGGTAGTGAGGAATATCGCTCGCGACCCAGAATGCAAAAATGAGACCCTGGGAACTGCCTTCGGACTGCAATTTACTGGTGGCTGCATCACTTTGGTGTTAACTGTCACCGTGATTGCGTTACTCAAGCCCAACGACACTCTGACTCGGTGGCTGGTAGGTATCATCGCAGCAGGAACTATCTTTAATGCTTTTGAAGCAATCAATTTTTGGTTTCAGTCCCAAATCCAGTCAAAATATACAGTGTTGGCTAAAAATTCAGTATGTTTTTTAGTTGCTGCTGTCAGAATTGGGTTAGTAACAATTAAAGCCCCCCTGCTTGCCTTCGCCTGGGTTCGATTGGCAGAGGTGGCATTGGTAGGAATGGCTTATGTATATTTTTATCAGCTTACGGGGAATAAAATTAAGGATTGGCATTTTAGTTGGAAACGGTGTAAGGAACTGCTATCGGAGAGTTGGCCGATAATTTTGTCGGGATTGGCAATTTATGTGTACTCAAAGACCGATCAGATAATGCTCGGTGCGATGAATCAAAATGCTCAACTGGGCTATTATGCTGCTGCTGTTAAAATTTCGGAAATCTGCGATTTTTTGCCGATGATCATATCCAGCTCTATTTTTCCCAAATTAGCGAATTTGAGAAAGACAAATTATGAAGAATATCTAAATAAATTTCAAATTTACTCGGATATTATGATATTTTTATGGTTGGGAGTTGCCATACCGATATCATTACTTTCTCCCTGGATAGTGCATCTACTTTACGGTGAAAAATATGCACAGTCAGCAGCGGTGCTTGGAATCTATGTTTGGGCGCAATTTGGCAGTAACTTTGGAGTAGCAAGGAGTACATATTTGAACATAGAAGGTCAGTTGCGCTACGGTCTTTACTTGACTGTAGTCGGCTCTATTTTTAATGTAGGGTTAAACTTTTTGCTAATTCCTAAGTATGGAGCTTTTGGAGCAACGGTGGCTACTCTGATAACTTATTTTTACGTGATTATATTAGTCAATTTCTTGATTAAGGAATTGCGCCCATTCGGAAATTTAATCTGGCGATCCCTTAACTTATACAAGGCCGCTTGTAGAATCAGAGGATTAGTAAAATGATTCAAATTAAACCTAAAATCGAACAGCGCTCGAATTGCCCCTATTGTGGAACAGAACTTAATCCAAAAAATGTTCTGTGGCAGGGTATCCACATTGTTCTAGACTCTAAGTGCGAGGGATGCGGCAGCGAGATAATCGACGATTTGAGAGTAGGTCATGGAGTGAAAAACTACATCCAAGTTAATTTAATAAAAGGAGAAATTTTTGCAGCCGATGCTTACAAGAAGGAATGGTTAGGCAAACCCTTACTTAATTCACTCCAAAATCCTCAACCGGAAAAAGTTGAGATTGTAAAAGAAATTTTTAAACACTGCAATCGGGTAATTATCTTAAACTGTATAGATCATCTTTATGGTCACTCCCTGCTCAAGTTGCTCAATGCACAAAGGCACTTAGAATGCAACTCTGACTACGGGTTAGTTGTGATAGTTCCTAAGTTCTTAAGGTGGATGGTTCCCGATGAAGTTGCAGAAATCTGGGCAGTACCTATTTCTTTAAAAAATGGTCAGAATTACTATCCCAGTTTCGCCGAGTTTGTTGAAGAAGAAAGTAAACGCTTTGATGAAATTTATGTCAGCGAAGCCCATTCTCATCCTAGCCAGTTTGACATCACGCGCTTTACTAGAGTTCCCAAACACAAATTTGATGAACCCGAAACAAGAATTACTTTTATTTGGCGGGAAGATCGTTTATTAGTTAACAGTGGGCTGTTCCGAATTCTGAAAAAGCTCAATCAACGAGAAAGGGCATTGCCCTTGCAAAATTTAAAAATTCAGCAGTTATTTGAGAAGATCAGGTTGCAAGTACCAGAAGCAAAATTTGCAGTGGCTGGTCTGGGGACAAAAACTAAGTTCCCAGAATGGATTGAAGATTACAGGGTGGATAGTTTTAATGAAAAAATTGAAAAGGAGATTTGCCACCTTTATTCAGAGAGCCGCTTAATAATTGGTCTTCACGGCTCTAATATGCTGCTACCCTCTGCTCATGCTGGTATGACAATTGATTTGATAGATGAAAGGTGGCGAAACTTTGCCCAAGATATTTTATACCAAGAAAGCGACCCGAGAATGGCGACTTTTCGCTATAGATTTTTGCCGTATCAGACTAGCAATGATACACTGGCATTCATCGCGGCTGTGATGGTTCTGAATTGGTCTAAGTTTAAATCCCAGATGACTGCTGATCTTATATAAAATCGGGCTAATTAGACATACTACAGAACCCGCGATCGTTCAACTATTTTCCGTGTTATAAATATGGATGAACTTGTCAATGTTGTGAAAGTCTTTGACATTTTTTCTTAACCATTGTTCCTCCTGGTCCCACCACTTAAACTTCAGCAGAAAATCAATTTTTTGTTCATCAAACCTATAGCGAATAAGTTTTGCCGGAATTCCTCCATATATAGCATAAGGTGGCACATCTTTTGTGACCACGGCTCCGGCTGCGATAATGGCTCCATCACCAATAGTTACACCATCTACAACAATAACATTTGAGCCAATCCAAACATCATTGCCGATATGGACTGTTTTTTCCTCTTCCTCAAAATATTTTTGGTCTACAAAGGTTGTCCCTACTAGCATCTTTGGCGAATAAAATATCGGATGGCTTGAAACAAAATTTCCCACAGGATGTAAGCCTAAGCGAATGATGCAGTTTGGCCCTATCGAACAAAAATTGCCGACAACACCATTGAAAATTCGCGTATTATCGCGCACATAAGTGTAAGAACCAATGACAGAACCTTCTATGGCTACACGACTAGACACACTAACATGGTGACTGATAGTGGAATTTGTAACCAAAGCCATATAGTCTTGATAAAAATTATTATATTTAAACTTGTTTTTCCACCAATTGACTAAAAATCGCAGATATTCAGTGATGGGATTTTTGAGTATAGAGCTGAGAAATGTTGAGATTTTAGACATGGTTACTAATTACTTAGTGAAGGTTAAATATTGTGTTACCCCATAACTTATTTATTTTTTTCTTAATACGCCTGATTAATGGGGGATGATAATCATAAAATGTATCTTGAGTGAATTGATCGGCTACAAAATTTCGGATCGCGTGGTTGGGATGCCTTAAAGGAAAGGTCATTGCTTCCGTTGGCATATTACTGTATATACTATCTTCTCCTGAAGTATGGGTGGCTTGACTGCCAAATCCAATATTAGAAATTAAATTGTTTTCGGGAATAATAGCAAGTCCATTTTGAACCCAACAAGTAAAAAGCCATCTAAAAAACCAATTGTTGACAGTTCCATCATAGGAAACCTGAAAAGCACTATCCCAAACTTTGACAGATTGAGGATTAGCTAATAAATTTTCGAGAAAACCTGCTTCCCGAAGTTGAGGCCATAACTTCATGTCAACATCATAGTATTGCCATGCTCTGCGCCAAGTCGCCCATCCCCAACAGTTACTAAAACGGGAAAAATAGTAACTGTCTTCTGTTCTTTTTCTCCCCAATTGTAAATTTACACCAGCGATTGACATAATCCGTTTGTCATCTCGATAATGCTCTAATAACTGCTCACAAAAAGGGAAGAAGTTCGGGTGTGGCAAACAGTCATCTTCGAGAATAATTGCTTCCTCTACGGTCTTAAATACCCAGTCGAAACCGCTAGAAATGCGATCCTTGCAACCAAAATTAATCTCTGAATAATTTTTCATAACTTCACAGTCCCAATCGACCCGATCGATAATTGCACGTACAGCGGCGCACTTTTCAGCTTCCCCAGGTTTGTTGGCACGAGGGCCGTCAGCAATTACTAACAGCTTAGGGGGTTTAACTTGTCGAATCGCCTCGAAGACTTTTTCAGTAGTATCCACTCGATTGAAAACCACAAAAACAATGGGAGTTTTTGTATGATAATGTGGCATTTAAACTGTTCAACTCCTACGAGTATAAATATTTTTGCTTAGTAGAACTCATCAATATTGTGAATGTGCTAGGAAGCTTGCAGGCTTCGCTTGTTAACTTAAGTTCTAAATTCCAATTTATCACCAAAAAGTTCGCGGGTCAACTATAATACAGCAATAGTTTACCCAGACAGACTTTTAGGACTGACGCTCTTAAACTCTAAAACCTTGATACCCCGCCCCGTTGCCCAAGTGGGGAACTCTTAAAGCTCCCTTGTGCAAGGGTGGGAGCGACTGCGTAAGCCCTAATTTCATTTTTGTAGCGACGGTTGCAACCGCCGAGCGAGTGGGTAAATAAAACACTGTTACTTTTAGCCTTACCTATCGTTAAAAACCGCAATACAGGGAAGAATGAACCGTACTAATATCGCCGTCCTTTTAACTTGCTTCAACCGCAAACAGAAAACATTAGCTTGCTTAGAGGCTCTTTTTAACCAGGCACTTCCAGCCAATGTAGATATTTCCACCTATATAGTCGATGATGCCAGTACCGACGGTACCAGCGAAGCAGTCCGTCAAACCTATCCTCAAGTCAAGATTTTTTCCGGCGATGGGAACCTATTATCGAACGGGGGAATGCGTGGGGCTTTCAGCGAAGCAATGAAAGATGATCCCGACTACTACCTTTGGTTAAATGATGATACTATTATTTATCCAGAAACAGTAAGTGTCTGGCTAGACACCAGTCACAAGTTATCAGAAAAAGGAGAAACAAAAGCAATCGTTGGCGGTTCTACCTGCGACCCCGAAACAGGTCAAACAACATAAGGCGGTGTCCTGCGAAATAACCCTTTGCACCCCGCGCCGCTTATAGACTTCACCAAGGTTTGCAGGGGATTGGCGTGTCTTCGCAAATGCTGGTGAAAAACAAGAAAAGTGGCGAGCCGAATGTCATCATGTCACAGAATGGCATTGCGAATAAGTTTGATAAGATTATTTCAACTATATCAAACTCGCCATTGCGACTTTACCCTGAGAGAAATCGCGGTATATTTTCTCCGGAATGGCTGCCGGACTCCCTGGCTGCTAAAGTGGCAAAAATGCAACCAGATATTATTAACCTGCACTGGGTTTGTGGGGGTTATATGCAAGTAGAAAGTGTTCCGAAGTTTAATAAACCCCTAGTATGGACGCTCCACGATATGTGGCCTTTTACAGGTGGATGCCACTACAGCGAAGAGTGCGATCGCTACACTAAATCTTGCGGTAGCTGCCCGCAACTGCACAGCACCAAAGAGTCGGATCTGTCGCGGTGGGTCTGGCAGCGGAAAGCTAAAGCTTGGAAAAATATTCACCTAACTCTGGTTAGCCCTAGTGCTTGGTTGGCTAAATGCGCTAGTTCTAGTTCTGTGTTCAAAGATTATCGAGTTGAGGTAATTCCTTACGGCATCGATATTCAAAAGTACAAGCCCATCAATAGTCAATGGGCGCGAGAAATCCTGAATTTACCTAAAGATAAACAAATTGTACTCTTTGGAATAGCAGGTGGAACTAGCAACCGCTGGAAAGGGTTTAATCTGCTAGTATCGGCTTTGCAAAGCCTGAGCAAGTCGGGCTGGAAAGATCGGATAGAGCTGCTAGTTTTTGGTTCTTCTCAACCGGAAAATGCCGTTGAAATCGGTTTTAAAGCTCACTATTTGGGTAATCTAGCAGATGATATAGCGGTTCTCAAGCGTGGTGAGGTATGCCCACGGAGGCCACGGAGGCCACGGAGGCCACGGAGGCCACGGAGGCCACGGAGGCCACGGAGGCCAGTCGTACCTCATATGAGAGCTCGAAAGGCTATATCTCCCTAGCAACAGTTTATGCAGCAGCAGATGTCTTCGTCGCCCCTTCTGTTTACGATAATTTGCCAAACACGGTGATGGAAGCTGGAGCCTGCGGCATCCCCAGCGTCGCATTCAATATCGGGGGACTGCCGGATATGATCGAACACTGCTCAAATGGCTATTTAGCTAAACCTTATGAAACAGAAGACTTAGGGCGAGGAATTGCTTGGGTTTTAGAAGATCCCGATCGGCACCAAAAACTCTGTCGCAGCGCTCGCCTCAAAGTTGAAGAGAAATTTACACTACAAGTCCAAGCTCGCGCGTACAAAAATTTATATGAAGAAATCTTGCAAGCAGCTAATGGTGTTGATTGAAGAAAGCAAGGATGAGTGGTATATTTGCTGAAAAAGCGAGGTGCTGATTTATACAACGAGGTAGACGCAATTATGCTCGGGGCAAAGTAGGGAAATCACAAAACAAATTAGCAAATTGGGTTGATGAGCGAATATAATAGCCGGGCACTGAGTGATGAAGAATACAGTTAGTAACGCTTCTGATGGTGGCCGGGTTTTAAAATAAATAAATTTATAATTAAATCTCTTGATAGTGTGGTCAAGTTAAGTTAGTAATTGAAGAGGACTCGAACTCGATCAGTATTGCCGATCGTCCGAGGACAAGTTTTTACTCGTCAGCCCAATGTTTTAGATAAATGGAGTACACCAGTATAGCAGTCCTGATGACTTGTCACAACCGCAAGTTAAAGACGTTAGTCACTCTAGAGTCGCTGTTTAACCAAACACTAACAAGTGAAATTGCGCTCAGCGTTTATCTGGTAGATGATGGCAGCACTGATGGCACGTCCGAAGGAGTACAGCAAAAATATCCTCAAGTCAAGCTTTTTTCGGGAGATGGCAATTTATTTTGGAATGGAGGAATGCGGATAGCTTTCAGCGAAGCCATGAAAGACGAGCCCGATTACTACCTCTGGCTCAACGACGATACGGTACTGGCTCCAGAGGCTTTAAATACGCTGCTGGCAACCAGTCGCGAGTTATTTGAACAAGGAGAAAAAAAGGCGATCGTTGCCGGCTCTACTTGTGATCCGGATACTGGTGTTTTCACTTACGGAGGAATGGTGCAGAGCAGGTGGTGGCACCCGATTTATTTGCGAGCGGTAGAACCGAGCGATCGCCCGCAGCCTTGTGATACTATGAACGGGAATTTTGTTTTAATTCCTAAAGAAGTAGTTCGAGCCGTCGGCAATTTAGACCCGGCTTTCGTTCACTACGCAGCCGACTATGACTACGGGTGGCGGGCAAAACAGCAAGGATGTAATGTTTGGATCGCTCCCGGTTATATCGGCACTTGCGCTCTCAATCCCAAACCTACAGAAACGCCCGCTCAGCCTTTAAGCGACCAACTGCAAAAAGTTAGCCAACCCAAAGGTTTAGCGCTGCAAGATGTAACGCTTCAACCTCTACAAGAATGGAAAGTTTACAGTCAGCGGTACGGGGGTTGGCTGTGGCCGATATATTGGCTGTTGCCATACCGCAGGTTGATTTGGATGTCTTTCATTGCTAAGTTAAAAGGAGCGTGAAAGATTTTCTTGCTTGAAGAATACAGGGTGGCGGGCGGATTTAACCAACTATAACAACTGACAATGATGCAATCAAATTCTCGTTATTTCACAACAAAATGGAACTATCTAAGAAATCACAGAGCTTTTAAAAAAGCTCCTTTGACAGCTATTTTTCGCACGATATATTGGGCCGTACTTTGCCAGTTGGGGATTCCGGCGACTGTGGAAATTCCGAAGTGGAAGTGCCGTTTTTTCTTGCCTGCTAAGTTCAAACAAGCCGGCTCGACAGGCATTTTTGTACTGCGCGAAGATTACGAGCCGGAACTGTATTATTTAGAGCGCTCACTCTCTCCTGGTTCGGTATTTGTAGACGCGGGAGCAAACACGGGAATTTATACGGTTTTAGCAGCGAAATTAGTAGGAGATGGGGGTAAAGTTCTTTCCTTCGAGCCGGGAGAAGAGAGTTATCAAAATCTCGATCGCAACGTAAAACTCAACAATTTGACTCAAGTCAAACTCTTTAAATCAGCTCTTTCAGATACAGAAGGAACAGCGAAATTCTACCATATTGACAACGCTCCCAACAGTTATTCACTAGGAGGCGATGGCAGCGAAAATACGACCTACGAAGAAGTAGCTACCACTACTATAGATAGCGTTCTGAACCGCGAAGGAATTGAAGGGGTAGATTTCATCAAAATGGACGTAGAAGGTGCAGAAGAATACGTATTGCAGGGTGCGAAGTCGCTGTTTAGCAAAATGCGACCGACAGTGCTCTTTGAAATTAACGAAAAAGCAATTGACAGATTCAAGCTCTCCGATGCCGGAGCCTGGAATTTTCTGAAAAACTTGGGTTACGAGTTTTTTACTGTTAAAGATACGGGAGAGCTGCAAAGCGTAAGCGCTCCGCAGGAAGGGAATATCCTGGCAATTCCTAAAGCTTAAAAACGAAATCGAGGGAAACATTACATGGATGATTTGCGCGTCGCTTGGCTGGTTCCCGAAGTAGAATTGGGTGCATATTGGCAGCCAGTATTGAGAGAATTTACAAAAGTATTTAAAAATACTGTTTTCTACACAGGTCGCGTTTGGCCGGGGTTCGATCCCACCCTGCCGGGAGCATCGGCAATTCAGTTGGTAGGGGAGACTAAATTTGTCGAGACGGAAAAGATAGAAACAGGATACGATCGCGGATTCATTGTAGTATCGCCTAGTATTATCGGCTATTTGCTAAAATTTAAACCTCATGTTGTGTTTCCCCAAGCTTTCTCTTTATGGACTGTAATTGTGGCGTTTTTAAAACCGCTACTGAGGTGGAAAATTGCCATTATTTACGATGGTAGTTCCCCAAATACAGACTTTCGAGATTCCAGTTTTCGGACATTTGTGCGCCGCATCCTTGTGCGGTTTGCCGATGCTTTTGTTGCCAATAGCAATGCGGGTAAAAAATATCTGATGGAAGTTCTAAATGTACCGGAGGATAAAATTTTTACCAGAACCTATCTCGTACCTGATGCGGGAGCTTTGCTGAAACGATTAGATCAAACTCAGCCTCCAAAATTGCAGTTGAAACGCCCGATTTTTCTGTATGTAGGGCGCATCACGGCTAGAAAGGGAATTAAAACGCTTTTAGAAGCTTGCGCTATTCTTAAAAATCTAGGTTATGTTGATTATTCGCTGTTGATTATTGGCAAGGGAGATCAGCGGGAAGAACTGGAAGCATTTATTAAAGATTGCGATTTTGAAGAGCAAGTAACGTGGGCTGGATGGGTAGAATATGGAAATTTAGGTGCTTATTTTCAGCAAGCTGATATTTTTGTGTTTCCTACTTTTGAGGATGTCTGGGGTATGGTTGTACCCGAAGCGATGGTTTTGGGAAAAGCAGTATTGTGTTCAAATGGTGCAGCTTCCTGTGAGTTAATTATGTCAGGCGAGAACGGTTATATTTTCGACCCTAGCAGTGCTCAAGAGTTAGCGGATCAAATGCAAATTTTTCTAGATAATCCTGATTTGATTGAGTCGATGGGAGAGCGTTCACGACAGATAATTTCTCAAAAAACGCCAGAAACAGCAGCTAAAGCTTACGTCGAAGTTACATCTTTTTTGAGGGAGAATAGGTAAACCAAGTTACGCAACGGATGAGTGTAAAGGATTTAACGGAGAGATGGAAGAGGGAAGAGGGAAAATTTAGTAATTACCAATTAGCAATTACCACTTAGTGATGAAAGTTTTATTATCTGCGTTTGCTTGCGAACCGAATCTCGGCTCCGAAGAGGGAGTAGGATGGAATACTGTTATCCAATCTGCTAAACATCACGAAAGTTGGGTATTTACTCGCACGTTTTGTCGATCGTACATTGAAGCAGAACTAGAGCGGAACCCAGTGCAAAACCTGCACTTTGTTTATTTTGATCCGTTTGGGTGGAGCGAAGATTGGAAGGGGAAACAAGGGTTGCTGCAACTTCACTACTATCTGTGGCAAATCTGGGCTTATTTTATCGCTCGGAAGCTCGATCGCGAAATTGGTTTTGACGTAGTACATCACGTAACTTATGTCAAGCATTGGTCTCCAAGTTTCCTGGCGCTGTTGCCACATCCTTTTATTTGGGGGCCGGTGGGGGGTGCAGAAGCAGCACCAAAGCCTTTTTGGCAAGATTTTAGTCGCCGGGGCAAAATTTACGAAACGCTGCGGGCATTGGCTCAAAGCGTAGGAGAACGCGATCCGTTTGTGGGTCTGACGGCGCGCCGCAGTGCGGTGGCGCTGGCAACTACGGAAGAAACCGCAGCCAGACTGCGATTTCTCAAAGCAAAAAACGTGAAGATTTTCTCGCAAGTCGGTTTATCGCAGCCGGAAATTCAAGAACTAGAGAAATTTTCTCCCCCGCCTGAGCAACCAATTAGATTCATTAGTGTTGGTCGTCTCTTACATTGGAAAGGGGTGCACTTGGGACTCCGTGCATTTGCGGAGGCGAAGCTGGAACAATCGGAATACTGGATTGTCGGAGACGGGCCCGAAAGGCAGCGCTTGGAAGCTTTGGCAAGAGAATTGGGACTGGCAAATAAAGTATTTTTTTGGGGAACTTTATCTCGCACTGAAACTCTTTTTAAAATGGGGGAGTCTCATGTTCTCCTCCATCCGAGTTTGCATGACTCTGGTGGTTTTGTGTGCACGGAAATGATGGGGGTTGGTCGTCCCACAATTTGTTTGGATTTGGGGGGCCCTGCTACTCAAGTGACGGCTCAAACGGGGATTAAAGTGGCTGCTACTGACCCCGATCGCGCTGTGCAAGGTCTAGCAGAAGCTATAGTGTGTTTAGCGCAAGATCGTGAATTGCGAGAGCGCTTGGGTCGATCGGGTCAAACGCGCGTCAGGGAAATCTATGATTGGGATGTTAAGGGTCTATTCTTTGCCCAATTGTGCGAAGATGTATTCGATGGAAAATCAGGATAACTTCTGATGGGTTCGATCGGGCAAAACACAAAAAACTATATTTTTTCAGGCGGTGAAACGTGGGCGTTGCAATCATTACTGGCTCGGCGGGTTTAATTGGCTCTGAGGCGTGTCAGTTCTTTGCCAAACAAGGCTTAGATATAGTTGGCATCGACAATAATATGCGCCAGTTCTTTTTTGGTGCTGATGGTTCTACAAACTGGAACCGCCAACTGCTCGAAAAGTCTTTGGGTACCAAGTATTATCACTTAGATGTGGACATTCGCGACTATGAAGCGATTACCAATATCTTTCAGCGGTACGGCGAGTCGATCGAATTAGTAATTCACACAGCAGCCCAGCCCAGCCATGATTGGGCTTCCCGTGCTCCGAAAATAGACTTTACCGTCAATGCCAACGGCACTCTCAATCTTCTAGAAGTAACTCGCTTGTACTGTCCGAAAGCGGTTTTCATTTTCACTTCTACCAATAAAGTATACGGGGATACGCCTAACAGTTTGCCTTTAATTGAATTAGAACACAGGTGGGAAATTGAACCCGGCCATACTTACGAAACCGGCATTCGGGAAGATATGTCAATCGATCAGTGCCTGCACAGTTTGTTTGGTGCTTCTAAGGTAGCTGCTGATGTTTTAGTTCAAGAATACGGTCGATATTTTGATATGAACACCGCTTGTTTTCGCGGCGGCTGTTTGACGGGTCCAAATCACTCGGGAGCTCAATTGCACGGCTTCCTCGCCTACTTGATGAAGTGTGCTGTCACTGGAACTCCTTACACCGTGTTTGGCTACAAAGGCAAGCAAGTTCGCGATAACATTCATAGCGCTGATTTAATTTCGGCATTTTATGAATTTTATAAAGCTCCCAAAAGCGCCCAAGTTTATAATACAGGAGGAGGCAGGTACAGCAATTGCTCGATGTTAGAAGCTATCCAGATGTGCGAGGCAATTGCGGAACGCAAGTTTAATTGGACTTATGCTGAAGGGAATCGCATTGGCGATCACATTTGGTGGATTAGCGACAATTCAAAATTTTCCAGTCACTATCCCAACTGGAAAATGAAATATAACGTTAAACAAATCCTACAGGAGATTTATGAATGTAACCGCGAGCGTTGGCTGAAAGAAGATTCCAATGAGTGATCGGTGCAAAAAGAGTGTGCTGGGAATTTCGGTAAACGATTGAAGAATACAAGGTTAAACAAATCTTAGGGGAGATTTATGAGTGTAACCGCGAGCGTTGACTTAAAGAGGTGCTCCATGATTGATAAAGGGAAAAAGAATGTACTGGGCATATTAGTAAATGCCATTAATTATGAAGCGGCTGTGAGCAAAATTATTGCGGCAGCCAGCGCCGGAAAACCAATGTCAGTTTCAGCTCTCGCGGTTCACGGGGTAATGACTGGGGTTCTCGACAGCACTCATCGTTATCGGATTAATCACATGGACTTAGTATTGCCAGACGGACAGCCGGTCAGGTGGGCGTTAAATTTCCTCTACCATACGGAATTGCCCGATCGAGTTTGCGGGCCGAATGCGATGTTACAAATCTGCGAACGTGCGGCAGAAGAAGGATTACCTATCTATTTGTACGGCTCTCAAGCTTCTGTACTGAAAGCTTTATCTCGCAATCTCTGCCAGCGTTTTCCCAAGTTAATTATTGCGGGAACTCAGCCTTCTAAATTTAGGCACGTTTCGCCCCAAGAGAAACAAGAAATTGCACAGCAAATTCGCAACAGCGGTGCAGCAATTACTTTTGTCGGTTTAGGGTGTCCACGGCAAGAAGTCTGGGCTTACGAATACCGGGACGACTTATCAATGCCGTTGATTGCTGTAGGTGCTGCTTACGATTTTCATGCGGGTAATTTGGCTAAATCTCCTGACTTTTTATCTAAAATAGGTTTGGAATGGCTGTTTCGGATGATGAAGGAACCTCGGCGCCTTTGGCAGCGGTATGTTTTTTTGAATCCGCTTTATATCTGGTTGTTTTTGCTACAAGCTTTGAAAATCAAACAGTTCGACCCCACAGACGCCACGCAGCCTGTAGAAGAAGTATTATATGGTTGAAATTTAAAAGTTTCTGGTGAATTATGGGTGATCAGAAGAAAAAAGTAAAAAAGCAAACACATCGTAACTAATCGTTGTGAGGTGCAACTGCGATCGCATATTCAATAAAATTTATATCAAATCCGGTGGCATCCTAATTAGAGTGGGAGCTTAAGAGAGCGCGATTTGGGTAGCGATATCTTAAGCTCCCACTAACATGATCCAAATATATTATTCTGATGCCACCGGAAACGATCTTACGCCAGAAAACAAATTTTACATTCTCTATGTGTTAAGCAGCAAACTGCACACATTACATACAAAGTTTGTGCGTCAGTCTCGATCGAGTCAGGTGGATTGCTGGGTCAATAGTCGCATTTGGTTTGACTGTAATCCTGCCATGGGCGATGCTGCTCAGTTACTACAGCGGCGATCGCAAAAGTATGGTGAGTGTGTAACCAAACTGGACACAAAACCAAAAGTTTATTGCCCTTCCCTCGATCTTGCTATGGCTTTTGTGCCACAATGCGGATCGAATCGTACTTGTTTTCATCAGCAGCAAAAATTGTTTTCAGTAGTAGCTTCCAAGCTTGGACTTTACTGTTTTCTTTGGGCTTTACTATCTGATGAGATGCCATTGAATCGAACACACTCAAAATTTTTCTTTCATCATTGATCCAAGTGTTGGCAAATTGGCGATAGTAGCCATTAAACTCAGTAGAAATTATCTCAAATCCCACTTTTTCACAGATAGCGCGGAAGCTCTGCGGTGTGAAGAAATACAAATGCCTTGGTACATCTAGATGCATCCATGCAATCCCTGATGACTTCAGCCCAATACAAGAGTTATTTGGTACTTCCATTACCAATTTGCCGCCATCCACGAGCAACTGCATGGCATTGCGGAGTGCAAGTAAAGGATCTCTGGTATGTTCGAGTACGTGGTTCATCACAATCATGTCGTACTGTCTAGACGTGACTTCCGGGGGCAAAGATTCAGCAGAACCATAAAATACATCAAGACCTCGCTGCTCGGCCAAAACCAAAGCTTGTCGATCGGGTTCTACGCCCCAGACTTTGTGACCATCTGCTTGCAGTTTTTGCAGCATTTGGCCGTTGGCGCAACCGATTTCTAATATCGAGCAGGAAGCAGTCCCGAACTGTTGCTTCCACCATTGACTTGTGACATCTACTCCGCGATCGAAACGCCAAGCTAGATGCGTGCGTAATTTATCCCAGAAGGAAATAGAAGAGGAAGAGTCGGAACCTGTAGAGTCTATATGATGAGTATAGTAGTCGTCAATCTCGTAGAAACTGGCGATTTTGTTGAGTTCGGGTAAAGGATGAATGCATCCAAGTTGTGACTTTTCGCACCAGTACAATTGAAAGGATTCTTTGTTTCCAGGTCTGCGCCAATCACCGGGTATCAATAGCCACGGTTTCATACTCTGTCCCGATATCGGACAGACGACGGTAGGACTTAAGCAATTTTGACTTGGCATTTTAGTTTTCATTATTTAGGTACTTGATGTACTAATAACCACTGATGTTGGATTTCAAATCCGGAAATAAATTATGTGCCAGTGACAATTGCCGAATCTGAAATACAGCGGATGACTGCCCCAAAATTATTAGGTTTCAGAAACAGGATTGCTGCGGCGTGGTTTTCAGCTTACATCGAACTTTAAGCTAACGCATTTAACTTGTTTTGTCACGTGTAATAAAAAACTACACATTCCGCGATCGGGCTGTGAGTAAGTTTTCCTATATTTAGGAATTCAGCAATAATTAAAGTATAAATTAAGTTATAAAACTGGGTAGCGATGTCGGCTGCGATCGAGACCAATAAAAACTTTCTTGCATTTGTACCTCAATAATATTGCTGAAATCTTTGGCGAAAGCGAAGTATAAAATTTGCCATTTCATATATCGGTGGGCGCAAATGTTGCGCCCGCTACTGTTCCTTGATCTGAAAATTTAGCTCCCAATTGAGTTGGGAAGCCAAACTTTTCTTTAATCTTCAGCACAAGAGCTGATTGACAAGCGGGCATTTTTATGGATTTGTAGCGAATGCCTCCTATCGATCGGCGTAAGCCCCCATCCGTTCTTTGATAAACCGGATATAAAAATGCCTGAAAGTAGACTTAATCACGCGGGGCATACCAAAGTCGATCGGCATCATATTTTCCGGCAACTTCCAATCCAAAACCTTGAGACTTTCCGGCTGCAAAAGCGGAAAATCAATTTCCTCTAAATTCGAGCAAAGTCCCAATCTCATCGCCGCAGCTACAGTGGGAACCGCCGCCGGATCAGCATTAATAATTTCAACTAAAGTTCTGTCCAAAGCAAACACATCATCAGACGCGGCCAAAATTCCCAAAAATTTAGGTTCGCCGCCGCTTGGCCCGTTACCTTCGTGACCGATAATGCCATCCAAAATCGTCAAATTTGGGTTAATTGCCCGGGCAGTTTCTACCAGCATTTCACCGAATCTGGCGCTATCTTTGCCAGCTTCCATATGCCACCAAGCCTTCATTTTGCCGGGGACGCAGCCGAACAAGTTTTTCACGCCCATGGTCACGGTTAATTGAACGTGAGATTTGAGTTTGGGCAAATTAATCACTACATCCGCTTCCATTGCTTCTTTGCAAATTCGCAGATGGTTGAAATCTTCGCTGACAGTTTCGTAGCGTTTTCCTTGAAACTCAACTACTGGCAAATTCAGTTCTTCCAACAGTGGCAAATAACCGTTTGCTTTGGCTACACCCATAGCGCTACCAAAAGCCGGACTATCACCTAAAAATGGTTTTCCTCCCGCTTCAATGACCATTTTAGCCACACAGTAAACCAATTCTGGGCGGGTGACACATTCTTTTGTAGGGCGAGAACCGGTGAGGAGATTGGGTTTGAGTAAAACCCGATCGCCCTTTTTGACAAAAGCCGAGATTCCGCCCAAGGGTGCCAGCAAACTTTCTAAAGATGCTTGCAAGATTTGGCGATCGTATGAATTGGCACGAATTAAACTAACAGCCGACATAATTATGAATTAATTTGTAATTGGTGCTCGATCGGGAATAATCTCAATGTAACGCACGCGCGGAACACCCTAAGCAGGGTTATCTGCGCGTGCGTTACCAAGAATCATCTCAATACAAACGAACCCTAACTATTCATCGGCAATCTACCAACAGCAGCCCGCTGCATGGTACTAACTCGTAGCGAGTTAGAGAATATTCCTTGACCTTGCAGTTCAGGTATAGCAGGTTTTACTTCTACTTTTACCACCCTGGCTGTGCAGATAAAAACCGTTTGATCGGCTAAATGGAAAGTCAACCAAGGTTGATTTAACAAATGCAGCACTTCCTCTTGGAATTCTTGTGCAGGCATCGGAATAGTGAAAGTTTCAGCCTGACCTTCCACATAATGAAATGTCACTTGAGTTGTGTTCTCTTTATCTTGAGTTAATTTGGCAAAAGAACCTGCGCGCATAAATTTTGCTCCCCAACTTTAGACTATAAAAAAATCAGAATTAAATGTAAAAAAAATTAATTCTGAATTGTTTAACTTTAACCTGTGACAGCGATCGGACAGAACTCAGAAGGCAGAAGGCAGAATTAAATCGAGTTCAGCCTTCTAGTTTCTAGCTGATTCCTGCGATCGCCTATACGTTAGCAGAAGATGTTGGCATCGCACTCATTTTCTCTAAATCTAGAACTTTTGCCAAGTCTTCTGCACTCATTAAACCCCGTTCTAGCACAATTTGCCGCAAAGATTTGCCAGTTTCTAGAGATTCTTTGGCGACAGCGGCGGCGTTGAGATAGCCGATGTGAGTGTTGAGGGCGGTAACGAGGGCGAGACTACCTTCAGCATAAGCGAGACACCGATCGCCCTTAGCTTCAATTTTGGCGAGGCATTGTGTAGTCAAAGCGCTGATGGTATTGCCCAAAATTTCGATGCTGTGAATGAGATTGTAGGCAATCAGGGGCATCATCACGTTCAATTCTAATTGTCCCGCTTGGGCGGCAAGGGCGATCGCGCTATCGTAACCCATAACTTGAAAACACACCATCGATGTCATTTCTGCCATCACAGGATTGTATTTTCCCGGCATAATGGACGAGCCAGGTTGCACAGGAGGCAGTTGAATTTCTTTCAAACCCGTTTTCGGCCCGGAGTCCATCAAACGCAAGTCGTGGGACATTTTAACGCAATCTTGAGCGAGATTTCGCAGTGCACCGGACACATTTACAAATGGTGCCATACTCTGCATAGCAGCCATTAAATGCTTTGCTGGTTTCAGGGGGTGGTCGATTAATTCTGAGAGAATATCAGCAACTTTTTGACAGTATTCAGGGTGAGTATTTAACCCTGTTCCTGCCGCACTTCCCCCCAATCCCAGGGATGTCAAATCATCGGATGCCCTGTCAATTCTCAAGGTATGTTCTTTCAGAATTTGCGCCCAAGCGCCGAAGGTGTCGCCGAGTCGAACAGGTACGGCATCTTGTAGGTGAGTGCGGCCGGATTTAACAATATTTTTGAATTCTTCTGCTTTGTTTTCAAGGGCAACTACGGCCTCCGACAAAGCCGGAAACAGAGTTTTTTCTAACGCCAACAATCCGCCGATCCGAATCGCCGTCGGAATCACATCATTTGTCGATTGACCGTAGTTTACATGATCGTTAGGACTGACGCGCTTGTAGTTGCCTTTTTCATCGCCCATAATTTCCAAAGCGCGATTTGAAAGAACTTCATTAACATTCATGTGGTGAGAAGTTCCGGCGCCGGCTTGGTAGACATCAACTACAAATTGATCGCGCAATTTGCCAGCTAGGATTTCATCTGCTGCTTGGACAATTGCTTGACTGATGTCTTGGGGAATGCAGCCGAGTTCGCCATTGGCGATCGCCGTTGCTTTTTTAATTAAAACACAAGCATCAACGTATGTTGATAAAGGCTTAATGCCGCTAATCGGGAAATTTTCAATAGCCCTTAGAGTTTGGATGCCATAATAGACATTAGATGGGATTTGTTTGTCTCCCATCGAGTCGCTTTCGGTGCGATAGGTTGCGGTTGGCTTTTGAGTCATATCGTCTGGTTTGTGAGAATTAGGAATTGGGACTTTTTTTTAATAATGCTGACTGCCACTCCTGTTTTGCTGCACCCGCCGGGGGTGCAGTAAAACACAAGTCACGATTGTAAATAATTATCTCACACTCCGAGTTAAATCTCAAAGCTCAAATCTTAATTTAAGATTTTTCCCTCAATTTGTGAATAGTCATTGTGTAATTCGGAGTTTTTTAGTTTGCCTAATTTTGTACTTTATTAGATAATATTAGCCTGTTTAACAATAAATATTAAACCAGGCTTCTGATTTTTGTAACAAAAATTCAAATTACAAATCGGGGAAAGTTGTTATATTTGGTAGCACAAACAATTTTGCAGCAGGCGAATTGCCAAAAATTATGCCGCGTTACCAAACCCTAGATGATGTTCCTACCCTCCAAGAGGCACTCGAAGGAATAATTGTTGAAGATCTAAAAAAGCTGAATGCACTGTTGCCGGGCCATCGTAAATTAACCCGCAAAGCTGACCTGGTTGCTGGGATTAAACAGCAAATGCAGGGAGAAAAACTTAAGCAAGTTTGGGCGCAATTAGACGATTTGCAAAAAGCGGCCGTAGCGGAAGTTATACATGGGTCAAGTGGTGGCTATGATGCCGATGTATTTATGGCGAAATACGGACAACAACCAGACTGGGGAAAGAGCGATCGCTATGGATACAACCGAGAACCCTCCCTACTATCCTTGTTCTTCTACGGCACTGCGATACCCTACGATCTGGAAGAAAAATTGCTGAAGTTTGTGCCAAAACCTCAAGGAATTTCCTTAAATCTGGTTGGCGATGTACTGCCAGAGAATTTTATGGTTCGTGTAGAAAAACATAACTTTCGTACATATCAAAAAGAGGTATCCGAGTACGAACTTCCTTTGACAATTTTTGAAATGGAACGGGCTGCCCCAAAGGATTTGGAAGCTGTTTTGCGTCTGATTCAGTCGGGCAAAGTTGCCGTTAGTGAGAAAACCGCATTACCTGGTGCCACAACTCAGAAAGCGATCGCCGCCGTATTGCAAGGTGGTGATTTTTATAACGACGAACAGCGCCAATCTACCTTGGAAAAGGGCGATATATTCTACGAGGTTGGTAACATCAAATCCTTTGCTTGGGCCGCGATCGCCCAAGCGAGCAAATTCGCCGAACTATCGGGCAAAAAGCTAGTCTTGACCAAAGCGGGACAGAAAGCTTTGCAGGAATCACCTAGCACAGGATTACAGACAGCATGGAAGCGCTGGTTAAAAACAAACACTTTTGATGAATTTCGCCGCATTGATGCGATTAAAGGACAAACCGGCAAGGGCGCGCGCGGCATGACAGCGGTGGCGGGGCGGAGAGAGGCGATCGCCTCAAGGCTAGCAGAATGTCCCGTCGGTAAATGGGTTCTGTTTAGCGAATTTAGCAGGTATATGTTGGCAACGGGCAATCGGTTTGAAGTAACGCGCGATCCCGACAATCTGTATATTTCTGAATTTGGGTATGGTAACTTAGGATATTCGGGCAGTCACGATTGGCATATTCTGCAAGAAAGATATATGCGTTGCCTGTTGTTTGAGTATGTTGCTACCCTGGGAATAATTGATGTTGCCTATGCCGATCCGTCCCTCGTACCCAGCGATTTTGAGGATCTTTGGGGAACGGACGATTTGAGATTTCTCAGTCGCTACGACGGCTTAATCTCTTTTCGCCTGACAGCTTTGGGGGCTTACTGTTTGGGATTGACTCAAAATTACACCCCGCCAGCAATTGAGTTCCGTCAAACACTCCGCGTACTGCCCAATTTAGATATTGTTGTAGCAGGAGAAGCCATCGCGACATCAGATGCGATCGTCCTCGATCTCTATGCTAAAAAAGTTTCAGATGTCGTCTGGCAACTCGATCGACAAAAGCTATTTACCGCCATTGAAGCCGGATACCCGCTAGCAGAATTTAAAGAAGTTTTAGAGACAAGAAGTATCGAACCGCTACCCGAAACCGTACAGCAATTTCTGACGGATATTACAGAACGATCGAATAGTTTGCAAGATGCAGGAACTGTCAAGTTAATCGAATGTACTAACGCCCATTTAGCATTGTTGATTGCCAATGATTCCCGTACCAAAAAATTCTGTCAGCTAGCGGGCGCTAGCACTTTAGCAGTTCCATTATCCCAGGAAACTAAATTTCGCAACGCCCTGCGGCAGATCGGCTACGTCTTACCCCAGCGGGATAAATAGTAATACCATTTCTCTAAAATCGTGCAACACTCTTTGACCCCCCCTAGCCCCCCCGCTGCATTGCGGGGGGGACAAGAATGCGGGATAAATAGTAATACCATTTCTCTAAAATCGTGCAACACTCTTTGACCCCCCCTAGCCCCCCCTTGCCCCCCCGCTGCATTGCGGGGGGGACAAGAATACTGTTATTTCGTTTAAAAGTGGTATAAAATCCTGTCCGATGGTATCGATCGCACTCGCGCCAGAGTGCAGCAGCCCGATACAAATCCTGAAATTTATTGCAGGGACAATCGCCCGACTGCTTCACCCCTACAAGTATCTAAAATAGTTTCCTTCTTCCCGATCGCATTTGAGACAAGCCTAATAATTAATCCGTGTATCCGTGTTAATCCGTGTAGTGCATTCCTTCTTCCCTCTTCCTTCTTCTTATGAATTATGTTCCCGAAAATGCTTTGATCGTGCAAAGCGATCGATCGATCTTACTAGAAGTTCACGCCCCCACAGCACAACAGGCGCGAGAAGCGATCGCCCCCTTTGCCGAATTAATCAAAAGTCCCGAACACATCCACACCTATCGCATCACGCCCCTCAGCGTGTGGAATGCGCGGGCGGCGGGAATGCCAGTTGAAGACGCGATCGCAGCTTTGCGAAAGTATGCCAAGTATGCCATTCCTGAGTCCGTAGCGCAGGAAATTGAACTGTTGGGGGCGCGGTATGGATTAACTGTAATTGAAAGAATCGATGCGGCTAGCCCCGATTTACAACTGCGAATTGCCGATTTGCCCCTAGCGGAATTGCTGGTACGGGACGATCGCGTCAAACCAATGTTGGGCAAGCGCATCTCGGATCTTTGTTTTCAAGTCGATGCCGGGAATCGCGGCGTACTCAAGCAAGCTTTACTAGCGGTTGGCTATCCGGCAGAAGATTTGGCTGGATATGTGGAGGGTGCCGAATTAGGGATTTCTTTGCGCGATCGTACTCTAACAGATTTGCCCTTTAACTTGCGTACTTATCAACAAGAAGCTGCAGAGGCATTCTATCAGGACGGGGAGGTAAAAGGTGGAAGTGGGACGATCGTCCTACCGTGCGGGGCTGGTAAAACCATAGTCGGGATGTTAGCGATGAGTTTGATAAAGCAAAAGACACTCATCCTCACCAGCAGTTTAACTTCTGTGCACCAGTGGCGCAGGGAAATATTAGACAAAACGAGTTTAACGGAGGATGCGATCGCTGAGTACAGCAGTGTCACCAAACAGACGGCTGCTGTCACCCTATCGACTTACCAAATGCTAAGTTATCGATCGAATAAAGATGATGAATTCCCGCATTTCGAGTTGTTTAACGCCGAATCGTGGGGACTGATTATTTATGATGAAGTCCATCTATTACCTGCACCGATATTTCGGATCACTGCTGAATTACAAGCACGACGCAGGTTAGGTTTAACGGCGACATTGATTCGCGAAGACGGGAAAGAAGGCGATGTATTCACGTTGATTGGGCCCAAGCGCTATGACGTACCTTGGCGCGAATTGGAAGGACAGGGATTTATTGCCACTGCCAATTGTACGGAAATCCGCGTCGCCCAAAATGAGGCGGAAAAAATGGAATATGCCCTAGCGCCCCGCCGCAGCCAGTTTCGGATTGCTGCGGAAAATCCGGGTAAGTTGGATGTGGTGCAAGGTTTATTGCAAAAAGAGGCGGGACACCGTATTTTAATTATTGGTGAGTATCTCGAACAGTTGGATGCGATCGCCAACATTACCCAATTGCCTCTGATTACGGGGAAGACAAAACAGGCAGAGCGCGATCGGTTATACGAAGCATTCCGTCACAAAGAGATTCCCGGATTAATTCTATCTCGCGTGGGCAATTTTGCCGTCGATTTACCCGATGCCGATGTGTTGATTCAAGTATCGGGAAAGTATGGATCTCGCCAAGAAGAAGCGCAGCGCCTCGGACGAATTCTCCGCCCCAAACCCGACGGACACAATGCCAGCTTTTATACATTAGTATCGCTACAAACTTGCGAGGAAGATTTTGCCCGACACCGCCAACTATTCCTCACCGAACAGGGCTACAACTATCGCATAGAAGTTCAAGGCGATGCTTAGTCAGCGATCGATAAATTCTTGGTAAAACTGCTCATGCAAACCTAAGAAATTATCCATCCCCTGCTTTGTCAGATACCCGCTCTTCTTACCAGTGTGCGGGTTTTCTACGTAGCTATAAATTACTTTTGAAACATTAGGATTCTCGCGCCAACTAATGTTGAACGCTGCATAGTTTGGGAAAAAGGTCATTTCTGCATAAGCATCAATGTGGTCATGTATCCACCATGCCAGTGCTGTCCAATCTTGAGTGCGTTCATAGTAAGGGATGAATGATGTAACAATAATACATACTGTTGCTCCCATATACCCCTCTGAATCTTTTACGTCCCAGATATGTTCTGCATAGTTGGCCTCATTACTGGCACAGTTGTACTGATTTTTATTCTCTGCTCCTTTGGCGTTCACCGCACAAGAACGATAGGCTGAGCGGATACTAATCCGACCAAGCGCATCTTGAATTGGTTCAAGCACCCTCTCACACAAATTCTTTCCTGCTGCGATCGCCAAGTCAGGATCGCTAGGAATGTTAGGGATACCTTCAATTTGAGAGATTTCTGAATAAAGAAACTCACGCATGAAAAAACTCTTAGAGAGTTGAACCCGTCCTAGGTCTTCCAAAGCTTTAACAGTTTGTGGCTTTCTCATAGATTGAACTCCAGTAATTAGAGGTGAATAGCTTAATGTTAAACACTGGCAGATAATTTAGAAGCATTGTTGCACCCAAAAGCAACGTTCCGGTTGAGTGGCTAGAAATAACTTTTGCATCACCACCAATATCTTTCGGTAGTCCGCTCCAACCGGGTTGTTAGATCGCGGCGATCGCCACTTGACGCTGTTATTGTCCGCGTCCTGGTTTGCAATCTGCAAAACCTAATGCCTCTGTGTCAAGGAAACTAGCGATCGCCATCTCAATGACTGCTTCGATTGGGTATTCAATTTCAGCAGCACGAGCAATTAGGGCAGCACGAATTCGTTCAGGAAAACGTCCTAAAATAACTTCGGCATCAGCGAGGGAAAGTTGCTCTTGAAGTTTGGCTTGCATGGCATTTACATCTCAGTTGGAATTTGGACGTTGTAAGGGGGTTCAGTAGCTCTTAGAATGATGGCTTCTAGCTCCAATAGTAACGCAGGGTTCTGCCAGTGAGAAATTGTCTGTACTGCAATCCGTATGTCTTCATCGCTATATTTATCGAGCCATGCCCACAAAAAAGCTTTGTGCCCACCACTGAAGCGACCTCGTAAGCTCTTGGTTTTACCGATGTAGAGCAATCCATCAGTTCTGTGCCTGATTGCATAAATGCCAGGACGCGCAGGAATGCTCTCAAACCCACGGGTCAAGGGTTGACATTGCTCAAAAGGAATGAAAGCGATCGCGTCTAGAATTCTTCGCGCTTGGATTTGTAGGTCAGAATCATTCGTTGGCATGAAGGCAAGAAGGCTGATTGCACAGAAATCATAATCCCACAAATTCTGTTACAACCATCATCCACTAGGGATCGTTTCCTGCGCGATCGCACAGAGAAGGCGATCGCGCACGAGCTGATTTGAGCCTTGGCCGTGGCTGTGTTTTTCTAGGATATGGGAAACGGGCGATCGATCGAGGGAAGTTGCGGGCGATCGGGTTTCACCTGTCGGGAAAAATGTAAAGTTCCTGTTGAGCGACTAAAGACGTTATGTCATCCTCAGACATAATTTGGATCGAGGGTTTCGACCTCGTAACCTTCTACACTTGGTATTCGAGCATCTTCTAAAATCAACTCGTCATAGCCTGAATTGGTTACGTCTGGCTCATCTCTACAACTTTGGGAGTCAAGCACTATATTGTAGCCAACCTCATATTTATAGGATTTAATAACTAAACTATGTACAATACCGGGCTGATTACGCCATAAAACACGTGTATTGGGAGGATAGTAGACTATATTGTCTAGTGGTGGAACCTGCATTATAAAATCCTTGTTTTCTAAAATTTTAATGAGCTCTTCTAGCTTTTCAGGTGGCAACTCAAACCACTCGCCTCCTACTCGATACTCGTGAAAAGCTTCATGTAAACTACTTTCAAATTTAGGTGCATTTTCAAAAAAAGAAGAGCAAACAAATAAATGTTTAACTGGATCACCTGTTTGCAGTTCCCGCATCCTTTTTGCAACTTCCTTAGAAATGCCTATTTTGTAATATTTGTTCGACTTTAGAACATAAATAAATTTATCGTCATCAGTTACTTTCTCAGCGGATTGAGTGAAGAAGGGTAAATGGCCCCAAAACCATCGCTCTCCCTTCTCATCTGGAGGAAATTGGTCAAAGTATGTACCTAAAGCTTTCGCACATTTTCCCCAATGTGCACACACTAATGTACTAGGATATACACCTCTGGCAAAAATACCACCTGTTCCTTTTATCCAATAAGTTCCTTTGTTATCCTCAATCCGTTTTTTACAGACATGGCAAGTAGGTTTCAATCACTTACTCCTTTGTTGCTGGCTTAAATTTTAAGTTGCAATTTGGCATATTTTAGCTAACCCAACACAAATCTGTCGAGACTGGTATCCAATAAACAAGCTTGCGGCTATTTCCTACTGGTAACTCTGCAGTCGAACGTATAATTGTGTCGCAGACATTGTACAATACATACATCATATAACCACACAATACCCCAAGTTGCTCATGTATGTCAAACCCTTCTTACTCCCCGTCAGACTCTCCTTTTCTTAATGAAGCATTGACAAGATTCTGTTTCATGCTCGTTTAGTCGATAATCAAGTTATAATTGAAGAGGATAACTTCGAGAAAGGTTTAAGCCAATTATTGATTAAGGCTGGTATAAAAGCAGAGCATATCGTGACTAGCTCCTTCCTGGACAACAGCGATCAACAAAGAACCTATCAAACACTGTAAAGCCCTTCGATCGACAATTGTTATGCTGAAACAAAGCATCTGTCCTTTCAGCACTATGCAACATAAATCATTAAAACGATCGAATTGGAAGCCTACAATTGGGTGAATACTCGCGATCGCCCCTCAACTCCCCCCTCCCATCCCCCAACCCCGCACAATACTTAATAAAAACTTTACAAAACTTACCCGATCGCCCAACATAGGTTAGAGTTATCCTAGAAAATCCAGCAATCCTGCAAAGCGTCAACCTTCTCGTCACTTATCCAGTGGTTCGATGACTCAAACCCAAAGCACTAAAACCGCCACCCCAACTGCAATTTATTCCTTGACAATTGCTCCCGCCTGTGTATTGCGAGGTCGATCGGCCTTAGCACAAGCCGGAGATGCGATCGCCCGTTTCGGAAAGCGGCCGCTAATCGTCGGCGGCAGCAACTCCCTCGCCGCCGCCCAACCGTACCTGCAACCAATCCTCGAACAGCAGCAGTTAAAATCCGCCGAAACAGCATACGGCAAGGATTGCAGCGAAACCAGCCTCGAATCCCTCCGCGAAGCAGCCCAAACCCATCAAGCCGACTTCATCATCGGTGTCGGCGGCGGCAAAGCCTTAGACGCAGCCAAACTCGTCGCCCATCAGTGCAAAATCCCGATCGTCACAATACCCACATCAGCAGCAACCTGTGCCGCTTGGACAGCCCTTTCTAACATTTATTCAGAACAAGGTGCATTCCAATACGATGTCACATTAGCCAGATGTCCCGACTTATTAATACTCGACTACGGCTTAATTCAAACCGCACCACAGCGGACATTAGTAGCAGGAATTGGAGATGCGATCGCCAAATGGTACGAAGCATCAGTCAGCAGCGGACACTCCGAACAAACCCTGATCATTTCCGCCGTTCAACAAGCTAGAATACTACGCGATATTTTATTCCAAAAATCAGCCGCCGCCCTCAAAGAACCCGGTAGCGAAACCTGGCAAGAAGTCACAGATGCAGCCGTATTGCTAGCAGGAGTAATCGGCGGAATTGGCGGCGCCCAATGTCGCACCGTCGCCGCCCACGCCGTCCACAACGGCCTAACTCATCTATTAGCAAGTCACGGCACATTGCACGGCGAAAAAGTCGCCTACGGCATTTTAGTACAACTGCGACTAGAAGAAATGCTGCAAAACAATCAACTCGCCGCTAGCGCCAGACAGCAACTGCTAAAATTCTACGCCGAGATTGGATTACCCCAAACTTTAGACAACCTCGGACTCGGAGACATTACCATAGCAGAATTACAGCGCGCCGCCGACATAGCCTGCAATCCCAATTCCGACATCCACCGACTGCCTTTTAAAGTTGTTCCCCAACAATTAATGGCAGCGATGGTTTCTACCACCGCACCTGTGGGAGAATTAAAGATTAAGAATTAAAACAGTTTGTAGTAAGGACTAAAGTCCTGAAAAGGCTGTGCTAGCAAGGACGAAAGTCCTTACTACAAACCAGGAAAACTGACAACTGACAAAAAATAAATGACCTTGGATTGGATTACCCCTGCTGACAGGTTGCAAAAACTACCGCCCTACGTATTTGCCCGTCTCGACGAACTCAAAGCCCGCGCCCGCGAACAAGGACTCGATTTAATAGACTTAGGAATGGGAAACCCCGACGGTGCCACTCCTCAACCAGTAGTAGAAGCCGCCGTCGCAGCCATCCAAAATTCTGCAAATCACGGCTATCCACCCTTTGAAGGAACTGCCAGTTTTCGCCGTACTATTACTAAATGGTACAGCCGTCGCTACAATGTTGAACTCGATCCAGAAAGCGAAGCATTGCCTCTGTTGGGTTCTAAAGAAGGTTTAGCACATTTTGCGATCGCCTATATCAATCCAGGGGACTTAATATTAGTACCGAGTCCTGCTTATCCCGTATTATTTCGCGGGCCAATCATCGCTGGTGCAAAAGTTCACAACATCATCCTCAAACCAGAAAATGACTGGGTAATTGACTTAGCCGACATTCCCGACAGCGTAGCCGAACAAGCCAAAATACTTTATTTCAATTATCCCAGCAATCCGACTGGAGCAACTGCACCCCGCGAATTTTACAAAGATATTGTGGCTTTCGCACACAAACATCAAATTTTGCTAGTTCACGATTTGTGTTATGCGGAATTAGCCTTTGACGGCTATCAACCAACAAGTTTATTAGAAATTCCCGGCGGTAAAGAAATCGGTGTCGAATTTCACACCATGTCCAAAACCTACAATATGGCCGGCTGGCGCGTCGGTTTTGTAGTAGGAAATAGCAAAATTATTCAAGGTTTGCGGACATTAAAAACTAACCTAGATTACGGTATATTTTCCGCATTGCAAACAGCAGCAGAAACAGCACTGCAATTGCCCGATAGTTACTTGCACGAAGTGCAGAATCGTTACAGGACTCGCCGGGATTTCATGGTGGAAGGATTGGCAGAATTAGGGTGGAATATTCCTAAACCTTTGGCTGCAATGTATCTTTGGGTTCCCTGCACTCGCGGCATGAGTTCGACTGATTTTGCCCTGAATGTTTTGCAGCAAACGGGTGTTGTGGTGACTCCTGGTAATGCTTTTGGGCCGGGCGGCGAAGGATATGTGAGAATTAGTTTAATTGCAGATTGCGATCGACTGGGAGAAGCATTGCGGCGTTTGAAACAAGCAAACATTCGCTATCAATAGTCATTGGTCATTAGTCATTAGCCAGTTGTTACTTGTTAGTGGTTAGTTGTTATTGGTTATTTGTGGGTTGTTAGTTGTTATTTGTTATTTGTTATTTGTTGGCGATCGTAACCAATTATTAACTACCCAGGACTAATGACTAATGACTACTGACTACTGACTATAACGTTTTAATTTGCTCAATCACCCAGTCAAAAGTTTCCATAACTTGCTTGAGGGCAGATTCGTCTTGCAAAGTAAACAAAGCCAGACTCGGCGACCTTCTCTCGCCCGGTTCTATAGGTAGCGACAGACCGATCGCACTCAGCTTACTTCTCAATTCCAGCCAATTTTGTTCCGCATTAAACGGTGGCTGAGAACCGTAATTATCAGCAGAAATTTCCATTCGACCAGCAATATCTACAGTGAATAACTGATAGGGTTTTCTTCCCTTTTGAGGCAATTGAGCCGCGAAACCGCCGTAGGCGTCCCCCGTTCCCCACTGGATTTGAACTTCGGGTTCTTGACTTTTTGCCCAAAGGTAAATTGCTTTTGCCATTTGCGCCTCGTCCGCGCCTCGTCTAGCTTTGATTTCCGCAAAAAATGAAGATTCATCCCACCGCCTTCTTTCGCGCGTTGCGCTGGATTTTTTCTGCTGTGCTTCCGCTGTCTGACCGATGACTCTGGGAACCAGCGTTTTTAAACCATCTTCACTTACATACTGCTTAATTTCCAGGGCCAAAACTTCAACCGGGTCCATTTGTTCGTTGAGAAATTCCACAACTCGGCGCATTTCAGCGGAAATCTCGTCAGCTATAGCCTTTCTCTGAAAGATGAGGTATCATGTTACTGACACTCACTCGTGAGGGTCAAACAGAGAAAATCAGC
>NZ_JAUBTU010000059.1:0-45498 GCF_036705085.1 Microcoleus sp. B6-A1 | reverse complement strand
GTCCCGCCCGTCCAAAAAAGACGGGCGGGACGCCCATCCCACTTTCAAGAGTGGAAGTTATTTATACCTATTTTAAAAAAGAATGCAACAGTATTCTTTTTTAAAATAGGTATATAATCTAAAATCTAAAATCTAAAATCTAAAATCGAATGACCCCCAAATTTCTCGATCGACAATGGCATTTTCCCTATGCGGTTTTCGCTCTTGTTTATAGAACCGAATTAAACCGCAGAGGGCGCAGAGGATACAGAGAAACGGAAGAGACAGATGAATCATTCCGATGCCAACGGATTTGATAGAAAACAAAGATTCACCTTGGTCGTCGAATTAGCCAGAGTTCTCTCAAAATTATTAACGAGGATTTTGCACTTTTCTATCCAATAATTTCATATCATGTCTGATCGATTAACGATAATATCCCGGTCGGGGCGGGTTTTTGAGAGTGTCAATTATTGGCAGGTATTGTTGGTGAACTCGCCCTACAAAAATCGCGGTTCCTCGACCGGACATGATATCATTTGTGAATTTCTTATTTAAGCATCCGCATTTTTAACCCCCAATTTCCAGCACTATTTTACCGGTTACTGAGCCTGTTTCTAACAGTTCGTGAGCGGCTTGCGCTTCTTCGAGAGGGAAAGTTTTGCTGACGTGAATTTTTAGCAAGTTGCGATCGCACAAACGAGCACACTTCTGCAAAATATGAGCCTGCTGTTCCTGTTCCTCCACCAAACCTTCCAGCATCGGTGTCAACATTAATTCCAGACTAATTCGCAGATTCCGCATTCTCGCTGTTTTCAAATTGCCCAAAGCCGGATCTGGTTCCAAAATTGTTACCAAATCTCCATAAATCTTCACAGCCGGAATAGTTTGGTAAAAAGTTTCTCCCCCGACTGTATCGAAAGCCAAATCAACTCCTTGTCCTTGAGTCCAAGTCAAAACCTCATCGACAACATTGGTATTTTTGTATAAAATAACTGAATCTGCACCTAGGTGCTTGACAAAATTGGCTTTTTCCTCTGAACTAACAGTCGTGCAAACCTCTGCCCCCTGTAACTTCGCCAACTGTATCGCGACGTGGCCGACACCGCCGGCACCAGCTTGAATCAGCACCTTCTTTGATAACACCTGACCGGCTTGCAAGCGCCCTCGATCGTACAGCGATTCCCAAGCTGTAATTAAAACTAACGGTGCCGCCGCCGCCTCAGCAAAACTTAAAGCAGCAGGCTTGAGGGCGAGAAAACGTTCGTCTACAACGGCAAACTCGGCATAAGTACCGATCGACCCGCCCAAACCGCCATTGCAGAAAAAAACCTCGTCTCCCACTTGGAAACTTTGCACACTAGCACCGACAGACTCTACGACTCCAGCACCGTCGCACCCCAAAACGTGAGGAGTTTTCTCGGGGTAAAAAGTGCCGCGCGATCGCAACTTAGTATCTATCGGATTGATACCCGCCGCTCGCAACCTTACCAAAACTTCAGTTTCTGTTTGTATAGTAGGGGCGGGGATATCTTGCAGTTTCAATACGGACGGGCTTCCGGGGGTTTGAAAAACGATCGCTTTCATCATGGGTGTTACACTAGATCAGATAATCCCTAGACTTTATTGTACTTTGCTTAGCAAAGCAACAAAAAACTTTTCGTTTATCCCAAAATTTATGATTGTTGTTGAAAGGCCTTACAGAGAGCGGCAGCATCAGTTTTATAAACAGTTTGATGACTTATCGTTTCTGTTGATAAATCTCTACAATCATGGTAAATATTATATGAGAAAACAGTTTTTCACTTCTGGATCTAAAGTTGGTGGTAGCAGAATCACCAGACAGTTATCTGCCATATTGAAACCTCCCAACTGCTCTCAATCATTGCCTGCTCAAATTAGCAATCAAGTTCTCAAACAAGTTGTTCCCGATTGGGAGGATTGCCCAAAGTCAAGAATAGCTTATGGTCGAGATATCCCTCGATTTTCATTCCTACCCAGCATCCCCCAATACCAACAGAAAAGCTGGGGACGTAACTTGTTAAGTCAGGAGAACCACTCCCTAGAAAAAAGGGGGAGAAACCCCAATAATGGACTAATTCATTTATCTCAAAGTGACCTAATAATTTCTACAAAGTCCCAAGATGTCATAAAGGTAAGGGTAGTTCCTGCAACAGCGCTATACTTTTTTGAGGTTGCTAATCAAAAGCCTGTAACGTTGGTGGATTTAAATTACCACATCAGAGCAGGTATAGATTTAGGGATTGATCACCTCGTCGCTTTGGCATCTAATAAGCCAACATTTACTCCAACTACTTATGAGAAAAAACATCTCAAATCAATTAATCAAGGTTTTAATCAGCGCCGAGCATTTTTACAGTCAAAACTTTACCAGGGAAAATCTACCACGCGCCAAAGCCAGCGAATCACCTTTAATCGCAACAAGCGATTAGAAAACTACCTTCATCAGACCAGCAGTTTGATTGTCAAGCGGTTGGGGGATGAGAAAATAATCCAGTTAATTATTTGCCCAAACGTGAGGGGTAAACAAAATATCAAATTAGAAAAAAAACATCACAATTTTGGAGTGATTCCTTATACCCAGCTCATAAAATTTATTACTTACCAAACTGAGTTAGTCGGTATCAAGGTAAGAGTTACACAAGCATATTATACAAATAAGTGCAGATTTGGGGATTTAGAGCCTGTCGGTAAGCAAGAGCCTTACCAGGGTAAAAGAGGTAAAGGTGGGTGGTTTCGGTCTTGGAATGAAAGTCGGATTAATGCTGATGCGAATGCAGCGTTAAAGATGATTATAAAATTAAACGTAAACTCACCCTTAGAGGAGTGCCACAACCCTAGAGATGTGTTGGCAGTTTCACCTGTACGGGTTGCTCCTGTACAAAAAGAACCACAAAAAGTTGGGTAATGTCAAGTATTGCCCGGTTTTTTGTGAACAGTTAACTCTCTTGTCGCCTTCACGGCGATCTGACCTTGTATTCGTTACCCATCCGTGACGATACTTAGTTATTTTTAAATAGATTGGCTTCAGATAACTACAATAATTGTCGAGCGGTGCTAATCGATGTTCGAGCTAGATTTATTTTTTTACTTTGAGATTCTTGCATATCTTCTGGGATTATTGGCGACTTTAGCCTTGGTGCCCGCGATTTGTCTCAAGTGGCACCGAAGGCATTCCAGTCTACCGCTAGCCCAACAGCAACGGCAGTTGGCAGACTTAAAGCCCGACGATTTATCTGCGGGATTGAAAATGCGGAAAAACTTTTGGATTTTTCCCACCTCAAATCGGTGGCCGGCAACTGACAGCTTCTTGGGTAAAGTTTTAGGTATGGGTCGCCCTGTATTCTTGGCTAAGCAACAGCGCCTAAGTCTGAATTCTTCGCCTCTTGTGGGGCCTGGAAATAGCAAAACCCTAAGTCTGAGCATTTCGGGTTCGATGGGGGAAAATCCCGATCGCCCGAATGCCGAGAATTCTCCCAAAGTTACTGCTTCTGAGCAATTAGAGGAAGATTTGCTGGGCGAAATCCTAGCAGGTACTGATTCGCCAGGGGGGGCAGAATTCTTTGATGCCTTAGTTTGCCACTTAGCCTCAGCACTCGGAGTTCGCACCGCCGTCGCTGCCAAATCGATTAAGTCGAAGCCACGCACTGATGCTGCGGCCGATAGATTGCAACTTATCAGTTTTTGGAGCGACGGACAGCAGCAGCCAAACTTTGACTGCGACACCGCCAATACTCCCGAAGCGCGGGTGCTGGAGGAGGGAATGTATTCCTGTCCAGACTACCTCGGGGAAACCTTTCCAGAAGACCGCAGACCGGTAGTTACGGGTGCGCGCAGTTTCCTGGGAGTCTTGCTGAAAAACTCTTACGGCGAACCTTTAGGCATTATTTGTATTTTTCACGATCGACCGCTGGTGGAAGCACATCTTGCCAAATTCCGATTAATTCTCAACATCTTTGCGGGACGGGCCGCCGCCGAATTAGAGCGGCAGCGCCTAGAAGCAGCACTGTCCACTGTAGAAGCGAAATACTGCGCCCTGGTAGAACAAATGCCCGCTGTCACCTACATTTCTCCCCTCAACCGCAAGGCAGCCAAACTTTACATCAGCCCGCAAATCGAGACTTTTCTAGGTTATTCTGTAGCTGAATGGAGAGCAGATCCCGACCTGTGGCTGAAACTCGTTCACCCAGAAGACCGTGACCGCGTGTTAGTGGAAAACGCCACACAGAAATTCAGCGATGGAGAAGATATCTTCTGCGAGGGGTCGCTGGTTTCAGAATACCGCGCGATCGCCCGCAACGGTCGAGTCGTCTGGTTCCGCGATCAAGCGACCGCAGTTCGCGATGAAGCAAGCAAGTCTGTCATCCTTCAAGGCGCCATGTTTGACATCACCGAGACTAAAGTAGCTGCCAGCGCGCTGCTAGAAAGCGAATATCGCTATTACACCTTGGCAAAAATACTGCCTGTCGGGATTTTCCGCGCCGACGCTGCTGGAGATTGCTTGTACGTCAATGAGCGATTTTTAGAGATGGCGGGACTGACTGCGCCAAAGGCACTAGGCGAAGGTTGGGCGCAAAGTTTGCATCCCGAAGACCGCGAGCGTGTTTTGAGCCAGTGGTATCGCGCTGTCACAGACAAGTTGCCCTGTAAGTTAGAGTACCGCTTTTGCAACGGTGACTTCACCACCTGGGTATTTTGGCAAGCAGTGCCAGAAATTACCCAAAGTGGGGAAGTTCTAGGCTATCTCGGCACGTTGACCGATATCACTGATCGCAAGCAGGCAGAATTCGCGCTGCAACAGGCGGAAGAGAAATACCGCAGTATCTTTGAAAATGCGATCGAAGGCATTTTCCAGACAACGCCCGACGGACGCTACCTCAGCGCTAACCCTGCTTTGGCGAGAATTTACGGTTACGAGTCGGCCGCCGAATTGATCGCGAATATCCAAGATATAGACCGCCAACTTTACCTCGATCCCAACCGGCGCGCGGAGTTTTTGCGCGCGATCGAAAAACAAGGTTTTGTGTCTGAGTTCGAGTCCCAAGTTTACCGCGCTGACGGCACTACTATCTGGGTTTCCGAGAACGGGCGGGCAGTTCGCGACCCTGACGGAAATTTACTTTACTACGAAGGCACTGTCGAAGATATCACCCTCCGCAAAATAGCAGAAGATAAGTTAGTACACGATGCTTTGCACGATATGCTAACCGGTTTGCCCAACCGATCTTTATTTATGGATCGCTTGGGACACGCGATCGAGCTTTCAAAACGCCGCCCCGAGGTTTTGTTTGCGGTGCTGTTTATCGATCTCGATCGCTTTAAGGTTGTTAACGACAGTTTGGGGCATTTAGTGGGCGATCGGTTGCTGATCGCGATCGCGCAGCGCCTGGGAATCTGTTTGCGCGCTGGAGATACCGTTGCCCGTCTTGGCGGCGACGAATTCGCGATTTTGCTGGAAAATATCAAAAGCACCGAGGATGCGATCCAGGTTGCCGAACGAGTGCAAGCGGAACTGGCAGAGCCTTTTTACCTTAACGAGTATCAAGTTTTTACCAGCGCTAGCATTGGGATTGTTTGTTCTGGTTTTCCTCGGTATCCAAGGGAAACCCGCAAACTGTCGAGTCCCGAAAATCTGGGAAATCTCGATCGGGAAACTTCTTTGTCTTGCTTATCTTCCGACTCTCCTGTTCCCAATGTCCCGTGCCAAATATTGTACGATCGGCCTGAAGAACTGCTCCGAGATGCAGATGCTGCCATGTATCATGCTAAGGGATTGGGCAAAGCTCGCCACGAAGTTTTTGACTTAAGTATGCACACTCGCGCCGTCGCCCTTTTGCAACTGGAAAACGACCTGCGACGCGCTTTAGACTCCCAGGAATTTCAGCTTTACTATCAGCCCATCGTCTCTCTAGTTACTGGTAGAATCAGCGGTTTTGAAGCGCTGATTCGGTGGTATCACCCGCAGCGGGGTGTCGTATCTCCTGGCGAGTTTATTTTAGTAGCTGAAGAAACTAGATTGATTATACCTATGGGCTGGTGGATGATGCGATCGGCTTGTCATCAGATCCACGAGTGGCACCAAAAATTCCCCGCAAATCCGCCGTTGACTGTCAGCGTCAACCTTTCTAACCAACAATTTAAACAACCGGATTTAATCGATCGCATTCGCGAAATTTTACAAGAAACTCAGCTTGACCCCCGCAGTTTAAAGTTAGAAATTACTGAAGGCGTCATCATGGAGAATGCCGAATCAGCAGTCGCTATCCTCGCGGAATTGAAAAATTTAGAAATTCAATTATATATTGACGATTTCGGCACAGGCTATTCTTCTTTGAGTCGCCTGCACACTTTTCCAACTGATGCTTTAAAAATTGATCGAGCTTTTGTCAGCCGCATGACTGAAGATGAAGGCAACGAAGCGATTGTACAGACTATTTTAATTTTAGCCAGTCATTTAGGTATGGATGTAATTGCTGAAGGCATCGAAACCAGCGAACAGCTTAATTTACTCAGAGCCCTGCAATGCGAATACGGACAAGGATACTTTTTCTCAAAGCCGATAGACAGCATCGCAGCCACACTTTTGATAGAAAGTCAACCCAAATGGTAATTAGTCAGGAGTCATTAGTCATTGGTCATCAGTCATTGGTAATTGGTAGTTGGTAATAAGAAGTCGAAAGTTAAAAGTTAAAACATTCTTTCTGACTAATGACTAATGACTAATGACTAATGACTAATGACTTAAACTTTCGCTTCCAAAGACTTGAGAAACTCAGTATTTACCCCCGACTCTCGCGTCAGGGCAATTTTTCCAGTACGAGCAATTTCCTTAATCCCAAATCTATTCAGAACCTGGACGATCGCCACCATTTTACCGGGATCTCCGACAACTTCCAATGTCAGCGTATCATCACCAATATCCACCACTCGCGCTCTAAAAATTTGAGCTAACTCAATTATCTCCGATCGCGTTCCGCTAGCAGCATTAACTTTCAGCAACATCAACTCCCGTTCGACACAGGGAATTTCCGTTATATCCTGAACTTTAAGCACGTTAATCAACTTGTACAGTTGCTTTGTCAACTGTTCGATAATCTGGTCATCTCCGGGTACAACCATCGTAATCCGAGATATTCCCACTTGCTCCGCCGGGCCAACGGCCAGACTTTCAATATTAAAACCCCGACGGGCAAACAAACCAGCAATTCGAGTGAGGACACCCGCTTCATCTTCAACTAAAACCGAAAGAGTGTGTTTCATCAGAAAATTGGGTAGAAACCTCGTCCTTTTAGGACGGCTTTATATTACAATATAATTGGTCAACGACCCACCCGAGACGATGGATCAAACAGCCTATACGAGCGAAGTTCAGCCCGAGGTGCTGGCGGCGAAGCAAAATCGGTAGACCGGGAAAAGAGGATAGGGCAATGGTAAGCATCCCTAGAATCAAAACAGGAGAAGAATTCCGTTTGGTATTCGATACGTAAAAACCGCAGGGCTTGCGGGGTTAGTCTGTGGAGCGAACATAAGACCAAATCTCTTTTAGGGTGGAGGCAGTTGCGAAGAAGCAGAAATTCAAATCGTGAGGTTTGGGAATCCCCGTCCGCGACGGTCGGGGTGGATGTCAATTCTCCAAAAAGACGCATTTCGTGCAATTCTACTTTCGCCAATTCGCCTTTTAGCAGAAGTGCACGCCCATTGAACCTGCCTTAGACATTTTATCGCGAGTTATTGGCCGTTCCTCTCCGGGAAAAAACAATATATTAAGCTGTCGGGGCCCACAGTCACGCCCGGACAATATCAGTCACAGATCGGCGTAAACCCGCTACATCCCCGTTATTTTGGTCGATCGCACCCACACGATCTAAGTTTTTTGTGTACGAACCTACACAATTACTTGAGCGAATAAAAACTTGAAAGGTTGGGTGGCCACTGGGACTGAAATTTTGAGACCAATTGGTCTCAAAATTCCTTCAAAGAAAAACCCGGTGTTGCAGAGATGGCATCTGGCGGCGGACTTGTTCTAGTCGATCGGGATTAATTTCTGCAATTGCCACACCCGGTTCCTCTCCAGCATCCGCCAAAACGGCACCCCAAGGGTCTATAATCATCGCGTGACCGTGTGTTTGACGGCGGCCGTAGTGGTGGCCAGTTTGTGCAGGGGCAATCATATAACAAGTATTCTCGATCGCCCTAGCTTGCAACAAAACCTTCCAGTGATCCTTGCCAGTGTAAGCGGTAAACGCCGCCGGCACGAACAAAATATCAGCCCCCTTGTACGACAAATGCCTGTACACTTCCGGGAACCGCACGTCATAGCACACCGAAAGTCCCAGCGTCCCCAAATCCGGTGACACATAAACAGGCGGCAAATCTTCACCAGCTTTCACCGTGTTCGATTCCCTGTAAGTAATGCCGTCTGGCACATTCACATCGAACAAATGTACTTTTCTGTACCTTGCCACTTCCGTGCCGTTTTGGTCTACCAGCAAACAAGTATTGTATACCTTCCCCCCCTCCGTCGGCACTGGAAATCCGCCGCCCAGAATCGTTACCTGGAACCGCTGGGCCATCGTTTTGAGGAATTTTTCGCTTTGGATGCCGATCGCCTCTGCTGAAGCAATCTTTTCCTCCTCCTCTCCCATAAACGAGAAATTTTCTGGTAAGGAAACTAACTCCGCACCTCGACGCACTGCCAGGTCGATTAATTCCTCTGCCTGAACCAAATTTTTTTGCAGGTCAGGCAAGCTAGTCATTTGAATTGCTGCGGCGAGATAAGACTTCATCGATTCACAATATTAGTCATTAGTCAGTAGTCATTAGTCAGTAGTCATTAGTCATTAGTCATTAGTCATTAGTCATTAGTAACTAATTTGATAACTAAATAGTTGATATCCGTGGATTTTACCCATTTATGAGCTGTCTAGCACGAACTGGTATGGTTTGAGAGTTTTGATATTTGAGCTTTAAATTAACCTGTAACTCATCACTCAAAAATCAAAACTCTCAACTCTTACCTTCTAGGTTTTGCCACCTAATTTTCCTCAAATCTTAAGGCATTGGATGGAAAAGCAGGTCGGGGAAAAAGCGGTTAAATTCAATTAAAGCCGCGCCTTGAATAGATAGCCAAAGGATAGCCAATACTGGGGCGGTCGAAAGAAACTTGACAAAGTATTGCATGAATTCTGCTCCTGAAAATTCGAGACAGTTGGTAATTGCCGATCGGTAAGCGGGCTAATTGCTATTTTCTAGTTAATCACTTAACTGTTAGCTATTAGCTTTTCTCCATTTCCCAATTTTAGCGGGGGGAAACAGTAATTTCGTCGTCCTTCGCAAACATTTCACCACTGGTGATTGATGTGAGAGCTGCCAGAGGCCATAAAACGCCGCTCAGCATACATTTGATTGCCAAAGGAACGTCGATAATAATCTCTTTTTCCTCTGGGGTTGCTGATTTTTTGGTAACTTGCAGATAAGAACGGCCTACCCAACCAATCCAACCAGCCATATACAAGAACAGTATGCTAGGAATCAAAAAGTCCCCTGCTTTGCTCAAGTTGCCGTCTACGATTAAGTGCGGGTATCCTTCCGGGCCGCACATAGCTTGAGAATAGCGCTCGAATCTTGCTTTCGCAGATGCGGGGTCGCCATTCGTAGAACGTGCATTTTTAGCCAGTTCCTTGAATTCGGGAGAGTCTTTGCACGGCACTAAATTGTAAGCCGAAGCAACTGGAGCAAAACTGAACCAGACACTCAACACTAAAATGGCAGCAAACAATCGTCGCATGGAATTGTTTCCTTTTGTTACAAAACAATAAGTTTTTGTACAAGCATTTCAACTTGCCGATCTCGAATCCAGATGATCGTGTTTGTTGACAGTGTAAAGTATCCATCATTGATGCGGCAAAGCCCAATAGAATGAGGGATTCCCGTTTTCATAGGTCAATGCTGAGCTAGCAATACCGCGAGGATATTCCTTCATGGCATCCGATGATGGCCTTACCTGTCGATCGGGCAAAAATCCTTTAACAATAACCTGAGTACAGGTAGATCGGGGGACTTGCGCCGAATTAGTTAAGCTAGCAATAACTAACCTATCAAATAAAATTACCAGTTAATGGCAACCATTTTCGCGATCGAAACAAGTTGTGACGAAACAGCAGCAGCAATTGTTAAGAATCGTCAAGTTTGCAGCAATGTTGTAGCATCACAAATTAAAATCCACGAGCAGTTTGGTGGGGTAGTGCCCGAAGTGGCTTCGCGGAGTCACCTAGAAATGCTCAATCAGGTAATTGCCCAGTGTCTCGGTGAAGCAAACCTGAGTTGGTCAGAAATTGACGGCATTGCAGCGACTTGTGCGCCCGGTTTAGTAGGTGCATTGTTAGTCGGGCTGACAGCGGCGAAAAGCTTGGCAATAGTCCATCAAAAACCTTTTTTAGGCGTCCACCACCTCGAAGGGCACATCTACGCTTCTTACCTTACCGAACCCGACTTGCAGCCACCGTTTTTGTGTTTGTTAGTTTCCGGGGGACATACTAGCTTTATTTACGTCAAAGATTGCGGCGTTTATGAAACTGTAGGACAAACACGCGACGACGCCGCCGGCGAAGCTTTTGATAAAGTTGCGAGACTGTTGCAGCTAGGATATCCGGGCGGGCCGCTGATTGACAAATTGGCCGCCCTTGGCAATCCCCAAGCATACCCTCTACCAGAAGGCAGAATTTCCTTGCCTGGTGGTGGCTACCATCCTTACGACAGTAGTTTTAGCGGCTTGAAAACCGCAGTTTTGCAATTAGTACAGAAACTCAAGAAACAAAATAACAATGTGGGTGCCGAAGGCATCTTGCCTGCCTCTACAATTAATGATATTGCGGCTAGCTTTCAGGAAACAGTAGCCAAGGGTTTAACAAAAAGAGCGATCGACTGCGCCGTAAATTTCGGGCTTACCACTATTGTAGTCGGCGGGGGAGTTGCAGCAAACAGCGGACTCCGAAAACACTTACAAGCAGCAGCAGCCAAACACAACTTGCGGGTATTGTTTCCGCCATTAAAATATTGTACAGACAACGCAGCAATGATTGGCTGTGCAGCGGCAGAACACTTGCAGCGAGGACACACATCGCCCCTGACTTTGGGAGCAAATTCAAGAATGGCTGTCAGCGATATTATGGAATTGTACAAGAGTCATTAGTCATTAGTCATTAGTCATTAGTTATTAGTCATTAGTTAACAGTCATATCATATCCGATCGAGTGACCGCGATTAAAAGGGCGGGTTTTTGAGATTGTCAATTATTGGCAGATGTTTTTCGTGAACCCGCCCCTACCGTATTAGGGGTAATCGACCGGACATAATATCATTAGTCAACAGCCAACAGTCAACAGTCAACAGTCTACCAAACGATGAAAATCCGCGACGCAGAAGAAAGCGATTTGCCAGCAATTGTCCAAATATATAACGCAGCAATACCGGGCAGAATGGCCACAGCCGATTTAAAACCAGTCTCAGTCGAAAGCCGCCTCCCGTGGTACAGAGAACACTCCCCCAATTCCTGGCCGATTTGGGTAATGGAATCAGAACAAAATATTGTTGGTTGGCTGAGTTTTCAGCTTTTCTACGGACGCGCTGCCTATCAGCATACAGCAGAAGTTAGCATCTACGTCGCACCCGATCGCCAACGCTGCGGAATCGGACAAAATTTATTGCAATCGGCAATTGTGCGGAGTCCTGAATTGAAGCTTAAAAATCTCATAGGAATAATTTTTGCTCACAATCAGCCGAGTGTAAGATTGTTTGAGAAATTTGGCTTTCAGCGCTGGGGATATCTGCCACAAGTTGCTGAACTTGACGGCGTTGAAAGAGATGTCGTAATTCTGGGTTTGCGTTGTCTGTAGGAACTGATATCAATTCCGGTGGCACCGGAATGATGTTGACTGTTGACTGTTGACTGTTAACTCGAATTTACTCTTCCGATGCTAACGAATTTTATATGAGATGTTGCACCATTCTCAAAAACAGGTCGGAAAGCCTGTTCATAAAAGGATTATTGACAATGCTGCAACATCTCACTAGGAACTGATACCAAATCCGGTGCCACCGGAATTGATGCGATGTTTGCTCAATCTGCTAAAATTTTAATTTCATCCAAAGATGCGATCGCCACATCAGCATTTTCCAAATGACTAACCTGGGCCTTTCCCCAACAAATCCCGATACAGCCAGCCGCGCCCGCATTTTTACCCATCTGAATATCGCCCGCTGAATCTCCCACCATCAAAGTTGCTGCGGGATTTACTCCGAGTTTCTCACAAGCTTCCAAAAACAATTTCGGATCGGGTTTGTGAACCGTTGAATCAACTCCCATTTCTAACTGAATGTAGTCAGCTAATTCGTGGTGTTTCACAAATTTCTGCACAACCTCCGTCGTAGCCGCCGAAAGAATTCCCAGTTTTAAACCCGCTTCCGAAAGATATTTCAGCACTTCCAAACTGCCGACAAATAAAGGAGAAACAGCACTATTTTTAAACATTTCGTCAGCTTCGTCAAAAGCGCGGCGCGCAATAGTTAAAGATTCCAGCCATCCCCTGCCGGTTTCGGCGATGTATCCCGCCGCCACAATCTCATTTTCCCTGCGACTACCGACTGCTAGCAAGCCTGTGGGGTCGATGCTGCCGCCTTCGATGCCGAAAGCCATTTGTAAAGGCTCTCCAACGCCCGGAATTTGAGCGTCTGCGAGGCGCGCTCGCTTATTTCCCAACAGTCTCAAAAATTCTTGAGAATCCTCTAGAGTGCCGTCTTTGTCAAAGATTACGGCTTGGATATTGGAGAATGTAATGCCCCGACATTTAATAGTTACCAAGAATCTGAACTCCGTAATATTTATATCAGGACACAACAATGTTGTGTCCCTACAATATCATGTGCGATCGATTAACCATAATACAATACGCTTGGGTTAGTGTGAAAAAAACCGATCGTGCGTAGGTTGGGCCCGTGAAACGGAGGGTGCGCTACGCTCGGAGCCCACCTACAGAAGAGTATTGAACCATAATATGGCGGCCGGGGCGGGTTTTTGAGATTGTCAATTATTGGCAGGTATTGTTGGTGAACCCGCCCCTACGAAAATCGCGCTCGATGACCGGAGATCATATCAGTGGCCGAGGCGGGTTTTTGAGATTGTCAATTATTGGCAGGTATTGTTGGTGAACCCTTCGACTACACTCAGGGCATCGCCCGCCCCTCAAAGAATCACGATCAATTGACATGATTTCTGTAGGGGCGGGTTCACCCTGATCTTCAACACAAATCCCAAATTCAATAAACCCGCCCCGGCCGGATATTACGATCGATCGACCGGACATGATATCATACAAAATATTTAAAATCGTCCTACTAAATTAGCCACCATTAATCCTAGTACAACCGGCTTGATCGGCTTAACCATATGCCTTTGAAAACCAGCTTCGATCGCCCTTTCGCGTTCTTTATCGCCCGCATAGGCAGTCAGCGCCGCGGCTGGGATTTCTCCTCCGGCTTCCGCAGCAAGAGCTCGCACTTCTCGAATTAAGAAATACCCATCTTCCTCTGGCATTCCGATATCGGAGATGAGCACGTCATATCTGCCCGGATTTTCAGTCAAAGCAGCGATCGCACTTCTGGCAGATGCAACAGCCAAAACCTCCGCCCCGTAGCCTTCAAGCACAAATTGTAAGAAGTCGCGCGTATCTATCTGATCGTCTACGGCTAAGATGTGCAAGCCTTCTAGAGAGGGGACGCGATCGCTAGAGGCGTTTAAAGGCCCTACCAAAGCAGTTGACTTTAAATCGATCGCCGATGTCAACTCTTGAGGTAGCGATCGCAACGGCAATCTCACAGTCATTGTAGTTCCTTGTCCCTCACCCGGACTTTCGGCTTGCACCGTTCCCCCGTGCAATTCAACCAGGTGACGCACGATCGATAAACCCAATCCCAGCCCTTGATTGGTCTTAGTGCTGCTGGCATCACCTTGATGGAAACGATCGAAAATATACGGCAAAAATTGTGCCTCAATCCCTTTTCCCGTATCGCTGACTCGAAGTTCAGCATGATTCTCAATCGCCGATAGCATGATTTCCACTCGTCCCCCCGCCGGAGTAAACTTAATCGCATTAGACAGAAGATTCCACACAACTTGCTGCAAGCGATTAATATCTCCTAAAACACTCGTAGAAATCAACTCCGAAACAATTTGAATGTTTTTTGCCTCGGCTGATAATTGAACCCCCTCCAGCGCTGCTTGCACCACTAACCGCAGATCGATCGGACAAATGCACAGTTGAAGCTTGCCACTGGTAATCCGGGAAATATCCAGGATATCTTCGATTAACTGAGATTGTGCTCTGGCGCTGCGCTCGATCACCTCTAAAGCCTTAGTAACCGCTGCTTCCTTCAGTTTCCCGGAACGCAGAATTTGTGACCAGCCCAGAATCGGAGTCAAAGGATTGCGTAATTCGTGGGAGAGATTCGCCAGAAATTCATCTTTACTACGGTTGGCTGTTTCTGCCTGGTGGCGGGCCAACTGTTCCTGCAGTAATAACTGCGATCGTACTGTCTCCAACTGCTTGCGCTCCGTGATATCCTCGATCGACAACAGAATCATTAAAGCTTGATCTTCTCGTTCAAGTTTACAAGCATTCAGCAGCATGGTTTTGGGCCCGATATTATCAAACAGGTGATCCAACTCAAAGTTTTCAAGCTGAACATCACTAACCAGAATATCTTCCAGAATCCATCGCACTTGGGGGATATTCCACTGCCCGTTGCCTAGCTCAAACAGCGAAGATTTTGCTATTTCTGACGGTGAAACCTGAAACATTTCATAGAACGATCGATTTGCTTTATTCACTCGGAAATCAGCATCTAGGACGACTAAAGGGGTTTGCACAGTTTCCACAATGGTTTCAGCATAATTTCGGGCCTCCTCCAAAGTTCTGGCACTGCGTTTAAGAGCATCAATATCGAGCAAAACCATCACCACACCGTCAATCTGGTTTTCCGTTGTCCGGTAAGGACGAATGCGGAGGTTGTACCAATATCCCGATAAAGTTTGAATTTCTTGTTCTTTCGTCTGGAGAGTATCAATCACCTCCAAAATCATCTGTTCCAAGTCAGGAACGTTCAGAGTTGAGCGGATGTCGCTAAAAGGTCGTCCAACATCTGTGGGAATCACACTAAAAATTTGCTGTGCCGTTGGCGTAAAGCGTCGAATCTGTAAATCGTTTGTCAGCATTAAAATAGGGATATTGATACTGGAAAGCAAATTTATCAGATCGTTATTGACCAGGCTTTGTTCAATATTGCGGCTGCGAAGTTCATCGTTAGTGGTAGTGAGTTCCTCGTTAGTGGCTTGAATTTCTTCTTTGGCAGTTTCTAACTCCTCATTGGTGCTTTGCAACTCCTCGTTGCTCGATAGGATTTCTTCGTTCGCAACTTTGAGGTCTTGGTTGAGACTTTCCTGATCCTGGATCACCGCTTGCAGTTGGGCTTGAGCAGCAGTTTTTTCTTGGTTAGCTGCTGCAAGTTGCTGCCTCAGCAGCTCAATTTCATAATATATATCAGCTTGATCTAAGCTTTCAGAAGGGAGGGTGCTGAGGTTAAGCACACTGGGTGAAGCCTCTTCAAATAGCACCAAAAAGTAGCGTCCTTCGACGGCCTGTGGCTGGAACGGAATCACCTCAAAATTGACGATACTCGATCGTCCGCCCGATTCAAGCAAAACCCTTTCTTTCCTAATGGTTACGTTCTGCGTTTGTGCCTGATAAATCGCGGTGCGAAGCTCAACCAGCAAGCCTGCCCTTGCCATTGCCAGCAAGTTTAAGTCGGGCGTTCCGGCTACCACTCTCAAGTAAGGATCGATGTCTCCCCGCACTTGCAGGATTTTCATCTGCTCGTTGACAACCACACTGGCTGGGGCATATCGATTTAAAATCAGTTGGTCAGTTTCTTGTTGTAAATCCAAGCTATTCCTAAAATTGTCCTTCACTTCCTGCCGTTCAGGTGCTTTAACGACGGGATAGGAACTCAGCGTAAACGAAAAATTGGGACGAGTCGCATTCAACTTTTTGGCATAAATTTTAGACTTTTTATCCACTGAAGTAAACAAGTAAGAAAATTCTCCGGTACTCTCAGAAGTGCCTAACAGGAGAAAGCCCGTTGGCTTAAGACTGTAATGGAAAATCGGCATCACTTTTTTTTGCAATGACTCTCCCAAGTAGATCAGCACATTGCGACAGCTAACTAAATCGATATTGGAAAAAGGCGGGTCACTGCCTAAGTCTTGTCGGGCAAATACACAAAGTTCGCGGACTGCCTTGCTGATTCTATAGCTACCTCTTGCTTCGGCAATAAAGAAGCGAGTACGTCGTTCTGGTGAAACATCTACCATCTGGTTTTCTGAGTAGACGCCAGACCTCGCTTTGTTGATAGCGTGTTCGCCAATGTCCGTGGCAAAAATCTGGATCGGTGGCTGGATGGCTCGATCGCTCAAAAACTCTAACAAGCAAATCGCGATCGAATAAACTTCTTCACCTGTCGAACATCCCGCCACCCAAATCCGAATCGGAGTTTCGGCCGATTTATTTTGGGTAATCGTGGGGAAAACCAGTTCTGTTAACTTTTCAAAGGCTTCGGGATCACGGAAGAAACTGGTAACGTGGATCAGGATTTCTTCATACAGGGCTGTGACTTCAGCCGAATTGTATCGAAGGTGTTGGGCGTAATCATTCAAGGTTTCCAGCTTGTACAACACCATCCGTCGCTGGATGCGTCGAGCGATCGTGGTGGGTTTGTAGTGGCTAAAATCAACGCCTGTGGTGGATTTCAGCAGCGCAAAAATAGTTGCCAGGGCATCTCCCTGTTCGGGCGATTCCTCAACTTTTGTCATGGGAAGCGGGCCAGTGAGAAGGGGATTGTGACTGTAGTTTGCCAGTTCCTCGGCAATTTTTTCCGGTGGCAGAACGAAATCGACATTGCCTGTGGCAACAGCGGTATTCGGCATACTATCGAATTTTGCTGTGTCTTGACATTGAGCAAAAGTCATGCCTCCGGCTGCTTTGATTGCCTTGAGTCCCAGTGAACCGTCTCCGTCTCCCCCGGATAATACTACGGCGATTGCTTTGTGCCCGCGATCGATCGCCAATGAGGTAAAAAACGCATCTCCCGGCATATATTTGCCATAAATCTTCTCGCGCGGTGATAGTTGCAGCACGCCTTTATATACCACCATCTTGGTGTTGGGCGGAATAACGTAGACTTGATTGGGCTCTACAGCTACGCCGTCTTCTACTTCATTAACAGGCATTTGCGTGCTTCGCGCGAGAATCTCGCTCAGCAGACTTTTGTGATTGGGATCTAAATGCTGAATCAGCACAAACGCCATACCCGTATCAACGGGTAAATGGCTCAGTAACTGCGTGAATGCTTCCAAACCTCCTGCTGAGGCGGCAATCCCAACAATGGGAAACGGGGCATCGGTTTCGGTTAATTGTTCGGAATCGAGGGCGGCTGGTGCGATCGATTCGGGTGTATTTTCTGGAGATAATTGAGGAGAAGTCATGATGTGAAGTCCTTGACTTCAGTTATTTAGGAGTCAACATATTTGGTAAGCGTGTGGCTAAGTAATTCGGACTATTTGTATAAGAGCCTACTTAAGTTATCGGCATTATGAAAATCCCTTAAGCATGAGCTACACTGTGGGAGCCATGAGCTGAGCGCTCTCGAACAATTCTGTATGCTGTTGCGACGATCACAACAAGAGGCTGGCAATAACCAAGTAGTATTGTAAATCTTCGTTGAGTTTATAAGCAATTATAAACAATAATGGTATCATATCGCTATGAGTTTTGAACAAGAAATACTCACAGCTCAAAGAACGGAAGTCTCAAATGCAGCTAACAGAGAGGCACATCATTAAATCGACGGAACACCGTTTCGCCCAAATTGACGAACTAGCTTTCAAGTCCAAAAACCTCTACAATGCCGCCAATTACGTCATTCGTCAGAGCTTTATTTATGGATGGGGTTATGTCAGTTATAACGAAATGAACCGATTGATGAAGTCTCATGAAGCATACAAGGCTTTGCCTGCTAAAGTAAGCCAGCAAATCTTGATAGTGTTAGACAAGAATTGGAAATCGTTTTTTGAAGCCGTTAAAGCTTACAAAGCTGACTCTTCAAAATTCACGGGTCGCCCAAAATTGCCAAAGTACAAAGACAAAACCAAAGGGCGAAACCTTCTCGTCTACACCATTCAAGCGATTAGCAGTAAACATTTAAAGAAAGGAATTATCAAACTTTCCGGCACTGAGCTTTCAATTAAAACCCAACTCAATCCCAACCAGATTTGTCAAGTTAGACTGGTTCCGAAATGTGATTCCTATGTAATTGAGGTGATTTATGATGAACCGGAGTCCACAATCAGCAATGCCAACTCTGTAGCTAGTATTGATTTAGGACTGGATAATTTAGTGGCGTTAACTTCAAATCAACCGGGATTTATCCCTTTGTTGATTAACGGGCGACCATTGAAATCGATTAACCAGTTCTACAACAAACGCAAATCCCGATTACAATTCCAGTTAAAAGGCAATCGTCAAACCTCACCTAGGATTCAGCGATTAACTCGCTGTCGCAACCAGAAAGTTGATAATTATTTGCATCATGCTAGTCGTGTGATTGTTGACCATTTGGTAGTGAGCCAAATTGGAACGCTGGTAATCGGCAAAAATGCACAGTGGAAAACCGATATCAATCTAGGTAAACAAACCAACCAAAACTTTGTCAGCATTCCTCACTCTCGATTAATTGAGATATTAGAATACAAAGCTCGGCTGGTAGGAATCACAGTAATTGTACAGGAAGAATCCTACACATCCCGCTCCAGTTTTTTAGGTTTAGACCCAATTCCTGTTTATGGAAAAACAGAAAAAGAGCCTGTGTTCACTGGTAAACGGATCAAGCGAGGTTTGTACAAAACATCGACGGGTCAGTTAATTAATTCCGATGTGAATGCTTCGTATAACATTCTCAGAAAAGCAATCCCAAATGCCTTCAGCAATGGGATAGAGAGCTGCGTAGTTCAGCCGAGGCGGGTTAATCCGCTCAAAGTAAAAGTGAAGGGGGAGGGACTTGAAGCCTCCCATGTCTATAAATGACTATACTTTTGCCAGCTATATCAGCTTTTGTAGTTAGCTTTTTTCAGCGACAAGTGTAGCAGACAGCGGGATTACTGATTCCGTATTAATTCTAGCAGTAAAAGCGACTTGTGCGCCTTGTATTCCTTTTAAATCTTCAACTCGTTTTTGAATTTCGGAGACTCCAGCAGCTTTTAAGGCACTTAAAAATGCTTGGTCATGATAAACTTCTTCGGAAAACGAAACTTCGTCACTTTTAGAAAGATTTTGAATGCGGGCGGCTTTGTTGACTGTCGAGCCAAAATAGTCGATCGAATTATTAAGATTTACCAGCAAAGCCGTACCTCGGTGAATGCCAATTCTGACTTGAATCCACTCTTGTGGTTGGCGAGTTGAGTTATACTCTCTCAAACAGCCTACAGCACCAGCGACGGCCATAATTGCTTGTTCGTTGCTGATAAAAGAAGCCATGACAGCATCGCCGATGGTTTTAATGACTTTTCCGCCAAATTTCTCGATCGACTCAAAGAAAATTTCAAAATGATCGCGCACAATATTGTAAGCTTTGGTATCTCCCAGTGTTTCGTACATTCTGGTAGAACCGGTAATATCAGTAAACATAATAGTAATCGCCCGAATCTTGACTCGCTCTCTTTCCGATATTACTTGATCGCCGAACAAACGCTTATAATCCGGGTGATGAAGCAGTTGCATTCCTGATAGTCGCAGGGGCAGTTGTTCTACTGTCAATTCATCGGGCAATTCATCTGAATGCAAAATCAGCCCCGACAAATTGTGTTCGCTATTAGTTAATTCTATCTTGAGTTTTCCCGGACGCACGGCAAGCTCTTTTTTATCGAAATCTGGGCCGGCCAACTGCAGCAGTTTAATTTCTTGTATCTCTTCTGTTTCTTCGCCTTCAACCTTTAAAATCCCTTTAGCTAAAGTGAGGGGACAGCAGTAGCGATATCGACCGTTTTCTAAGGTAACAATCTCCGATTCGGTGCAGTATAAAGGCGTTACCAGTTGCAGTTTGCTCTGGAGTACGGGAGGGGGAGCGCAGACGGGCCGCAGTTGCGGGTCTTCGATTTCTTTGTTCAGGGAAAAAGTAACTTCCACGCGATCGAGCAAATCAATTTTAAACTCGCGCTCGCACATCGGGCAAAAAGACATTTCTGATGTGTCTGCCAAATCCTTAAATTCTTCTGTAATCATGTTGCAGTGGGGGCAGTGAATATCCCAGTGCAAGTCGAAGGCACCGGCTTTCACTCCGTGCAGAAATTCCGAAGTAATTTTTTTAACATTCTTGACTGTATCGCCTGCTACGTAGTAAGGATTAATTCTCAATCTCTGCAAAATGTGGGAACTGGTTAACCAGTTTTCGATTTGGTTGATCGTTCCTTTGCTACAATTGGGACGTTTTTTGAGCAGTTCTAATTTTTCTTTTAATAGTTCGATGTTCATAATCCACTTGCCTTTGAGCGTCAGGGCAAGAAATTTATAATAATTTGGTTGTATAATTTGCTCGTCTGCTTGGTTCTGGCGTGAGAATTCTGATGAGTTTGCACCTGTGCCGATGTCCCTGACCTTTATAAATCTTAACAAATTAACCTCATGAAGGCCATGCCTATTTAGGCAGATTGATCGCGCTGTCACTTTTTTTAATTCAAAGTGCGATCGGTGCATCTGTCTACAGCAATATCTTAAATCTCGGTAATTAAGAATGGGGAATTGGCAATTGGCAATTGGGAATTGTCAACCACCAAGCAGCGACTAATGACTAATGACTAATGACTAATGACTAATGACTAATGACTAACTCAAAAAAAAAGAGGGAATTTTCCCTCTTTTAACCACACTAACTGCGATGTTATTCTTCCGTCGCAGGAGGGATTTCTTCCTCTACATCTAATACTGCTTCGGGTGCTGCTTCGGGTGCTGCTTCGGGTGCTGCTTCGGGTGCTGCTTCGGGTGCTACTTCCGGCAGATCCTCTTCCATTGCTGAGGGCACATCTTCGAGTTCGTCGGAGAAGTCATCATCAGCATCAGTTGAGTCTACAGGAACGTCTATGCCTGCTTTAGCTTGCTTTTGAGCCAGCATTTTCTCGCGGAACTTAGCTGCCATTTCCTCAGCTTTTTCGTACACCAATTCGCGATTTTTGACCATCGCGCCCGGTTCCGGTTCCAACTGCTTGGTGGAGAGAGAAATCCGGCCCCTCTCGGCATCCAAGTCAATGATCATCACTTTCACTTCGTCGTTGACATTGAAAACGCTATGAGGCGTATCGATGTGATCGTGCGAAATTTCCGAGATGTGCAGCAAGCCGCTGACGCCGCCGATGTCGATAAAGGCACCGTAAGGCTTGATACCGCGTACTGTACCGATGACGACTTCCCCGACTTCGAGGCGGTTCATCTTGCGCTCAACTAAGGCGCGACGATGACTCAACACTAGGCGGTTGCGGTCTTCGTCTACCTCTAAGAATTTTAATGGTAATTCTTCGGCGACTAATTCTTCCTTCGGTTTGCGGGTACTGATGTGAGAACCGGGAATAAAGCCTCGCAAGCCTTCTATTCTCACGAGTGCGCCGCCGCGGTTCGTGGCAAATACTTGCGATCGTACTGTGGCATCTTCTGCTTGCAGTTGTCGCACTCTTTCCCACGCCCGCATATATTCGATGCGCCGGATGGACAGGGTTAATTGTCCGTCTTCATTTTCATCGGTTAGAATGAAAAATTCTCTGGTTTCGTTTGATTGCAATACCTCTTCAGGGCTTTCGACTCGATTGATCGACATTTCCTGAATGGGAATGTACGCTGCTGTTTTAGCACCGATATCAATCAGAGCGCCCCTGGGTTCTATACTAAAAACTGTACCCGCTACTACATCGCCCGGGCTAAAGTGATAGTCATATTTATCAAGTAGGGCTGCAAAATCTTCGTGAGTAAAGCCGATGTCTTTGACTGTGGTTTTGAGATTGACCATGCGAATAGTTTCCTAGGATTTCTCTCCTTCATGTTTTTCGTTTGTGCCGGCAGATATTCGAGATTTTGGTGAAAAAGCGATTAACTTTTTTCAAAATCTTTTACTAAAGTCAGTTTTCGCTAACTTTTGCCAGGTGCAACTGCACACCAGCGCTTGCCATTACTGTTACTCCATACTCTGTGTTAAAACGTTTAATCTTAACATTCCGAGTCAAGTAGACCATTATAACTCACATCTTGCACCATTCTCAATTACTTGTTTAGGAACAGGCAAGATGCCTGTTCCACAAGAAAACTCATTCTTTGTGGAACGGGCATCTTGCCCGTTCTTGACAATGGTGCAATATCTCAGTTATAACTTACCCGCATACTGGTTTAAAATTAATTTAAGCGAGCTTAGCTGGGACTAGCGCAGGATGCAGGGCTTTCTCGATCGACTGCTTCGGAATCGGGCAAATCTGCGTCAAAATTTGTCCCAGTTTCTGTATCTTCAGCTTCGTTGAGGGGATTCTGAAGGTGATTTAGGGTATCTACAAAATCTCGGATGCCTCGAAATTGCCGATATACCGAGGCAAAACGGACATAAGCGACTTCGCTGAGCGGCCGCAGGTGCAACAGCACCAGTTCCCCTATTTCTGAACTGGCGATTTCTCGGAGCGATCGACCTTGGAGTTGGGCCTCGATTTCTTCTGCCAGAGTTTCGAGATGCCCGGAAGACAAACCGGTTTTTTCGCAGGCCCGAATCAATCCCCTGACTAATTTTGACCTGTCAAAAGATTCGCGCTTGCCGTCCCGCTTGATCACCGTAATCGGCACAAATTCTATGCGTTCGTAGGTTGTGAAGCGGTGCTGGCAGTTCAAACACTCACGCCGCCGACGGATGCTTTGACCTGATTCGGCTGAACGCGATTCTAGAACGCGGCTATTTGTGTGTTGGCAGGAGGAACAGCGCATGATTGCTGATTTTAACAGGCATTGCCAGCAAATTGCCATTCATCAAACCCCCTGGGGTCTGATGAATGGCTGGACTAGAAAAATCACTTAGCACACAGCGGTGAAAGAGTCCCGCACCAAATTAGATCACTATGATGCGGGCTAACCGCAGTCCGGTTCAGGATATTTTGGACTTACCGCAGGCGTATAGCTAATTATTTGCCAATCCGGGGAGGTTCCCGAAATGCGATCGCAAAAAATAGTACGCCTATGGCTAAAGCCAGAATCAAAATGTAAGCAACACTTTCCATGTTAAATTTTCCCTATCTTCCCTTGCCGTATTATTTTATCGTGAACAAACCTGACGGTCAACTGAGTACAGTTAGACCGCAGGCTTCTTTTTCCTTTTTTTCAAAGGCTTTTTATAGTGAGGTAGTTCCACCCCCACTTGCTAATATAGTATCAGAGTATTTCCCGATCATCTTGGGGTATAAAAGAATAATTGTCGGTTTCGGTACCGAAACCCGACGAGCCTTTCATCCCAAGGAGTAATTCCCAACGGGGTAATTCGCGCAGCGCTCAGATTAATCCCCTCTAAATATAGGCCCGGAACTTCCCGGCTGGTAGTTAATTGCTGGTTTTATTCTTAACTCAAAAAACCCGGTTTCTTGAAGAAACCGGGTTTTTGTGTAGCGGGGAAGTTTCCCCCCTACCCAGAGGCTGGCAAAATTTAGAGAGGTTCTTGTCTTCTGGTGGTCACGTCGCCCAGTTTTTGGAACAGGCCCCACTCGACTTGTTCTTCCAAGTCAGCCTCAACTCCAGCAAACACGTCGCGGAAAATAGTCCGAGAACCGTGCCAGATATGGCCGAAGAAGAATAGCAAAGCAAAGCAAACGTGTCCGAATGTGAACCAACCGCGAGTCGAAGTGCGGAAAACGCCGTCCGAGTTCAAGGTTTCGCGATCGAATTCAAACACTTCACCTTTTTGAGCAGCGCGAGCAAACTTCTTAACATCTAGAGGATTATTAAAGGTTTGACCGTTAAGTTCACCACCGTAGAAGCTGACGGTAACTCCGCTTTGTTCAAAGCTGTATTTTGATTCAGCACGGCGGAAGGGGATGTCAGCGCGAACGACCCCATCTTTGTCCGTCAAAATTACTGGGAAAGTTTCAAAGAAGTTGGGGAGGCGGCGAACCGACAATACCCGACCTTCGCTGTCAGTAAATACTGGATGGCCCAGCCAAGATTTAGCAATACCGTCGCCATTGACCATCGCGCCGGCCCGGAACAAACCACCTTTAGCAGGAGAGTTGCCCACGTAGTCGTAGAAAGCCAATTTTTCAGGAATTTGTTCGTAAGCTTCTTGGAAGCTTTGGCCACCGGCTAAGCTAGCTTGAGCTCTGCGATCGATTTCTTGTTGGAAATAGCCGCCGTCCCACTGATAGCGAGTCGGGCCAAAAAGTTCGATCGGAGTAGCAGCAGAACCGTACCACATCGTACCCGCAACCACAAAGGCTGCAAAGAACACGGCAGCGATACTGCTAGAAAGTACAGTTTCGATATTCCCCATCCGCAGGGCTTTGTAAAGACGTTCCGGCGGCCGCACTGTCAAGTGGAACAAACCGGCAATTACGCCGACTACGCCCGCTGCAATGTGGTGAGCCACGATGCCGCCCGGATTGAACGGATCGAAGCCTTCAGGGCCCCAAGCAGGCGCCACTGGCTGGACGTGACCGGTCAGGCCGTAGGGGTCGGACACCCACATTCCGGGGCCAAAAAGTCCCGAAAGGTGAAATGCGCCGAAGCCGAAGCAAAGCAAGCCGGAGAGGAACAGGTGAATGCCAAACATTTTTGGCAAGTCGAGGGCTGGTTCACCGGTGCGAGGGTCTCTGAAAAGTTCTAAGTCCCAAAATACCCAGTGCCAAACTGCTGCTAAGAACAGCAGGCCAGAGAGGACGATGTGAGCGACAGCGACGCCTTCAAAGGACCAGAAGCCCGGATCGACGTTACCTTCGCCAGTGATGCTCCAACCGCCCCAAGAACCCGTAACTCCCAAGCGGGTCATGAAGGGCAACACGAACATCCCTTGACGCCACATTGGGTTCAGAACTGGGTCTGTGGGATCAAAAACTGCTAGTTCATAAAGGGCCATTGAGCCGGCCCAACCTGCCACGAGGGCGGTGTGCATTAAGTGTACAGAAATCAATCGGCCTGGGTCATTTAAGACGACTGTGTGTACGCGATACCAGGGTAGTCCCATTGACTGCGGTTCTCCAAGGTGTAAGTGATGATGTCTATTTTTACGGAAAAGTCAGATTCTGAATCCCCAGCAGTTACCTGCAGGGTTTAAACTCTGCCTTTTGCCGACTGCCATCTACCTTCAAAGGTGGAGGCATAAAAATGAAAGTTATTTAAAGAAGTGTATCGAGTGTTAGAACCGATTGCAATATGTTGAGCATTACATTAGTTGCGGGTTGCCCATTTCGCAGCGGGCGGCGATCGTCCCGAGGCGTTCGAGGACTTGCTCGGCATCGATCAGTCTGGTGAGGGTAACGTTGCCGATATTTTTGGCGGGATCGGCGGGATCGGGACGGACTGCTGGTTGGACTTCTACCATGAGTACGGCGTCTTCTACGCGGTAGAGCCACATTTTTTCGTTGCGATCGGAAAGACACAGGTTGAGCTGTTGGATGTCCGGCTCCCGCCTCCAGGCGGCGTGACTCCACTCGCCGCCGACGCCCCAAACGCGCCCAACTTTCCAGCCGTCGGATAAGAAGAAGTATTTCACTTGTGTACGCTTGTTGAGATTTTTTTGTCTAACATAGCGCAAAACTGCAATTGTACGGAATTATTGAACCGCGAAGGCGCGAAGGGTGCATATTAAATATGGTTATTCGATCGACTATTGTCTATAATATGCTATGTAAGGCATAATCGATCCAAATGACATGGAACATTCAGTTTCACTTTGATTTTTACTCTGAGTTTAGCGAATTCCCCACTGATGTCAGATTAGAGCTTTTAGCAAAACTCACACTGTTACAAGAATTTGGCCCAAACCTCAAGCGTCCTCACGTCGATACTCTCAATGGTTCTACCTACACCAATATGAAAGAACTTAGGTTTCAGGCGGCTGATGGAGTTTGGCGAGTCGCTTTTGCATTTGACCCCCGCAGAGAAGCGATTTTGTTGGTAGCTGGGGACAAATCGGGTAGTAGTGAGAAGCGATTTTACAAGCAAATAATTAAGATAGCAGATAGTAGATTTGCCGACCATTTGAATAAGTTAATGGAGCAAGAAACAGATGACAATTAGCCTGAAGACTATTATGGAAAATTTGCCTCCCGAACAACGAGCAATAGTCGAAAAGCGATCGGTTGAATTAATGGCTGAAGAAATGACCTTGCAAGACTTACGAAAAGCAAGGAAATTTACTCAGATTCGCATGGCAGAATTATTAAATATGCGTCAAGAAAATGTCTCGCGACTAGAACGCCGTGCGGATTTGTTGGTATCTACTTTGCAAAGTTATATCGCGGCAATGGGTGGGGAGTTGTCATTTGTCGTAGAATTCAAAGATCGACCCCCCGTAAAAATTACTGGATTAACATCGATGTTTGAAGAAAGCAGCTACACTAATGGAGAGGAAGAGTTTTAATTGAGGAAACTAAAACCTAATTTTGCCAGATGTCTATTCTTCAATCTAAAATCTAAAATCTAAAATCTAAAATCGAATGACTGCACAAACACCAGTACAATTCCAAGACAGTTTCGACATCATCGTAGTAGGTGGCGGACACTCCGGCTGCGAAGCCGCCCTCGCCACTTCTCGCCTCGGCTGTCGCACCCTTCTCCTCACCCTCAACCTCGACAAAATTGCGTGGCAACCTTGCAATCCGGCTGTCGGCGGCCCGGCTAAAACCCAACTTACTAACGAAGTTGATGCGTTAGGCGGGGAAATTGGCAAAATGGCCGATCGCACTTACTTACAAAAACGCATCCTCAACTCTTCGCGAGGCCCCGCAGTGTGGGCGCTGCGAGCTCAAACTGACAAGCGGGAATACGCCGCTGTGATGAATAATATTGTCGAAAATCAACCCAATTTGACCATCCGGGAAGCGATGGTGACAGACTTAGTTCTGGGCAAAAACGAAGAAGTTATCGGAGTAGAAACATACTTCGGCGTCGCTTTTGAATGCAAAGCAGTAATTCTGACCACAGGCACTTTTTTAGGTGGCACAATTTGGGTGGGCAATAAGTCGATGCCCGCCGGACGTGCCGGAGAATTTGCCGCCGTTGGTTTGACGGAAACTCTCAATCGTTTGGGCTTTGAAACTGGCAGGTTGAAAACCGGAACTCCGGCAAGAGTTGACAAACGTACTCTGGATTACACCAACCTGGAACCGCAGCCGGGAGATGCAGTGGTTCGCTGGTTTAGTTTCGATCCAGAAGTTTGGATCGAACGGGAACAAATGCCTTGTTATTTAACTCGAACTACGCCGGAAACTCACCAGTTAATTAGAGACAATTTGCACCTTTCTCCAGTCTATGGTGGCTGGGTTGATGCGAAGGGGCCGCGCTATTGTCCGAGTATTGAAGATAAGATTGTACGGTTTGCGGATAAGGAAAGTCACCAGATTTTTATTGAACCGGAAGGTAGAGATATTCCTGAACTTTATATCCAAGGATTTTCTACTGGTTTACCGGAAAATTTGCAATTGCAAATGCTGCGGACTCTTCCGGGTTTGGAAAAGTGCGAGATGATGCGCCCTGCTTATGCTGTGGAGTATGATTATTTGCCGGCCACTCAGTGCTTTCCAACGCTGATGACTAAGAAGATCGAAGGGCTGTTTTGCGCGGGTCAGGTGAACGGTACAACTGGATATGAGGAGGCTGCTGCACAGGGGCTCGTGGCGGGGATTAATGCGGCCAGGTTTGCGAAAAATCAGGAGATGATTGTGTTTCCTCGCGAGCAAAGTTATATCGGGACTTTGATAGATGATTTGTGTACGAAGGATTTGCGGGAACCTTACCGGATGTTGACTTCGCGATCGGAATATCGGCTATTATTGCGATCGGACAATGCTGACCAACGCTTGACGCCGCTGGGACGGGAAATTGGTTTGATTGACGATCGCCGCTGGGAGTTATTTGAGCGGAAAAAAGCTAATATTGTGGCAGAGAAGGAACGCTTGTACTCGACGCGGGTGAAAGAACACGAGGAGATTGGCAAGGCAATTTTGGCTGATACTCAACAAGCGATTAAAGGTTCGATTACTCTGGCTGATTTGTTGCGTCGTCCGGGTTTTCATTATGTCGATTTGGAACGGTACAATTTAGGCAATTCTAGTCTGAAGTTGGCTGAGAAAGATGGTGCGGAAATTGATATCAAATATTCTGGCTATCTGCAAAAACAGCAAAATCAAATTGATGAAATTGTCAGACATGAACGCCGACAATTGCCTGCGGATTTGGATTACATGGCAATTACAACTCTCTCGAAAGAATCGCGGGAAAAGTTGGCTAAGGTGAAACCGCTGACGATTGGCCAAGCGGCGAGAATTGGCGGGGTAAATCCGGCTGATGTTAATGCTTTGTTGATTTTTCTGGAAGTGCGAAACCGTCAGCAGCCGGCTGGTGTGGGTAAATAAGCTAAACTATAGCCTTTCGAGCTCTCATATGAGGTACTCATGGGCATAGGGCATAGGGCATAGGGCATAGCGCATACCTCACTTTTTTGAGAAGCGCTATAGAGGTGTCTCAAGGTTCCCTTCAATTTTATGAAATCGCAGTATGAAAAAGTGTGACTATTGTGCAACCACTATTTTGTTCGGCGGCTTTCCTATTGATGGATATAGATTCTGGGCCTTGCTGATTCACGGTATGAATCAACTTTTCGCTTGATGTTACAAAACTCACCATACTGGGCTTATAAAAATTCCGAAATCTTGAATTTATACCTGTATTCAGCAACACCAAAAATAAGGAAAACTGGCAGAATGTCAACTCTAATTGATGAAACTCTGCCAGTCTATTGTAGATATTTATCAATTCTCGAACCAAGTCTGAATTTCGCAAATATTCCGCAGAAGAATCAGCGTTCATAGGTGGTTCAAACCTCCCCGAAATCCCCACCAGTGTTGCCACCCTCAAAGCCTTAAAAGAACAGCGAGATGCCTTGCTATACGCTTATATACGCGGTCATATTATGTCCGGTCGATTACCCCTAATACGGTAGGGGCGGGTTCACGAAAAATATTTGCCAATAATTGACAATCTCAAAAACCCGCCCTTTTAATCGCTTTTAATCGCGGTTACTCGATCGGACATGATATCACTGCTGGTACTGGGGAATAGGCGGAATGTGGTATTGGGCGATCGCACAATCGGCTACATAGTCATTCCCCAAGTTCGATAAGGAGAGTGGGAGAGTCGGAGAGAGGGAGAATTAGGAAAATATTCCTTTATTCTCCTGACTACTAACTACTGACTACTGACTAATGACTAATGACTAATGTGCCCAGAGAATCACGCCAGCTTCATAAGGACTGCTGAGATTATCGTGCTTCGGCAAAACGCGCAACGACAAACCTTGCAAACCGCTAGAAGTATAAGTAATGTCAGCCGTATAAAGGCTAGCATTGTGAGAATCTTCTCCCAAATACTCCATCACCACCGGCACGCCACCAATGATATCGCCGTTAGCATCAACCGAGCCTTGATAAAGTTCAACTTGCACGTCTGCAGGCGTCAATCCCATCAGATTAATCCGAGATTTAACAGAGATCGACTGATTGACTTTAACTTCTTTATCCTGGGAAATATCAACAGCCTCAATCTTAATATCGTGCCATTTCGCGAGAACGTGCTTCTTCCAGTGAGACAACTCCTTGGCCGGAGCGCAATTATCCGAAGTCATGGTGTGGTAGCGATCGCTCACCGGGAAATATGCCCGCCGCGCGTAATCTTTCACCATCCGAGCAGTATTGAACAAAGGACAATTCAAGCGAATAGAATCCTTCATTTTCGCCGTCCAACCGCGGGGAATTCCATCAGCATCTCGGTTGTAAAACAGCGGTACAACTTCTTTTTCCATCAAGTCATACAAAGCATTAGCCTCGACTTCATCCTGATACTTAGTATCTTCGTAAAATTCCCCATGTCCGATCGGCCAACCGGTGCGAACATAATCAGCCTCATCCCACCATCCGTCAAGAATGCTCAGATTCGGCAAACCATTCATCGAAGCTTTCATCCCGGAAGTACCCGAAGCCTCACGCGGGCGGCGTGGAGTATTCAGCCACACATCGCAGCCAGACACCATCATCCGAGCAACGTTAATGTCGTAGTTCGGTAAAAACACCATCGAGCTCATCGTCTCGTGCTCGCGGATGAAGTGAACGATATCCCGAATCAATTCTTTACCCGGAATATCCATCGGGTGAGCCTTCCCAGCAATCACAAACTGCACCGGGCGATTTTGATCGCGCATGATCCGCATAATTCGATCGACATCGCGCAAAAACAGCGTCGCCCGCTTGTAAGTAGCAAAGCGGCGTGCAAACCCGATCGTCAGCACCTTCGGATTGAGAGCCTCCCGCGCGTGTTCGATTTCCGTTTGGGCCGCACCGCGCTCGCGCAAAGTCTTTTGCAGCCACTCCCGCGCGAACACCACCAACTCCGATCGACAGCGTTCGTGATTGCGCCACAATTCCTCATCAGGAATCGACGAAAGCCTGTCCCAGAGACGATCGTCCTTACCGGTCATTTCCCAGTCCGGGCCAAGGTATCGATCGTATAATTCCTGAGTAGACTTCGCCACACAACTGCGAGCGTGCACCCCGTTGGTAATCGAAGTAATCGGCACTTCTTCCTGGGGCAAACCCGGCCACAAACCCTGAAACATCGGGCGCGACACCACACCGTGCAAAGCCGCCACCCCGTTGACAAAACTCGACATTTTAATTGCCAAAATTGCCATATTCAGAGGTGCGGACAAATCCCCAGTATTCTCCCTGCCCAATCCCAGAAACTCATCTTGCGACAAGCCAAACATCTTGGGATACTGACCTAGATAGTGCATCACCATATCTGGCTCGAACAAGTCAAACCCAGCAGGCACCGGCGTGTGAGTCGTAAACATACTGCTCGAAACCACCACCTGTTCCGCTTCCACGAAACTCAGGTGATATTCCTCCATCAGCATCCGAATGCGTTCCAAAGCCATGAAAGCCGCGTGGCCTTCATTCATGTGATAAGCCGTAACTGTCAGCCCCAATGCCTTGAGCATTTTCACGCCGCCGATGCCCAGCATGATTTCTTGGTGCATCCGCAGAGTTTTATCACCGCCATACAGTTGGTCGGTAATATCTTGGTCGTAGCGACTATTAGGTTCAATATTTGTATCCATTAGGTACAAAGGAACCGTTCCCACTTGTACTCGCCAAATCCGCGCATACACCTTGCGGCCGGGATAGTCTACCTCAATCCGCAATTCCGAACCATCGGGATTGCGTTCTGGGTGCAGCGGCATATTGTAGAAATCGTTGAGCGGATAGCGTTCTTGCTGCCAGCCGTCGGCGTTGAGATACTGCGAAAAATAGCCTTCTTGGTAAAGCAGGCCGACACCGACTAAGGGCAAGCCCAAATCGCTAGCTGATTTGAGGTGGTCGCCTGCGAGCACGCCCAAACCGCCGGAATAGATGGGTAGGGCTTTAACTAAGCCGAATTCCATCGAAAAGTAAGCGTAGCATTCTTGCTGCTCGGTGCCGCGCTGTTTCCGGTACCAGGCGCGATTTTTGAGATAATCGTCTAACTGCTGGGCTGCTCGGTTCATTTGGGCAATGAAGCCTTCGTCTTCTGCCATTTCTTGCAGTCGCTCTTGAGATATGGTTCCGAGCATCAGCACCGGGTTTTGGTTGCTGGAGTCCCACAGGTCTCGATCGAGGCGGCGGAAGAGGTCTTTGGTATCGACGTTCCAGTCCCAGTGCAAGTTGTAGGCAAGCTTGCGTAGGGGTTCGAGAATTGTCGGTAGCGAAGGGGAAACGTTAAATGTGCGAATTGGCTGCATAGACAAAGCGTTTATGTTGAGGTAGCGATATTTTCCTCTGTCTTTGGGTACAAGTCCGTTATTCTGCACACTATTTTAAGTTTTAAGCGGCGGGGGGCGATCGGCTGTTACCTTAACTGCGGTGGCGCGAGCAAATGCCGATCGCCCGCAAAACAGCTTTTCGCACTTCTGGATGAGATTGCTCAATACCGTTAGACCGAAAAATCCAGTGTCCGCCGCCCGCGTGTTCCAGCAAAATTCTCTTTCCATCGGGCAAAACTATTTGCCACAAGTTTAAAACGGAGGTTTTAACTAGCTTGCACTGAATTTCGCGCAAGTTGGTTTCCATGAGCTTGAGTTGATGCAGTACCTGATTTTGTGCCGCTGATTTCATGGGATTTTCACTCCTGATTTAACGCTTGTGAGAGAAAGGGGCTTGGTTCTGCAAGTCCAAACCCCAGCAGGTTAAGGGGTGTGCAGGTGTTTGCGAAAACACTTGCACTAATGGGAGACACTATTGTTAAGGCGGTTTGAGCAAGCTAAACACCCTATGTCAGGCCCGCCCGACCGCCTTTTGTCGTGTCTATAAAAGCAAGCATACTTGCGTAAATCCTGTTTGTCAAGTGTGCTTGCTTTGTTTTGCTGATATATGTCCAGAAAGAAGCCCAATCAAGATCCAAATACCAAGCCAGCCTTGCAAGTATTGAGAGAGGCTGTCGGTTTAACTCAATCTCAACTCGCAAGCCAAATCCCCGATAAAACAGGAGCAAAAACTTTAACTCGACAGGCGATTAGCAATTGGGAGCGAGGACTTGATGCCCCTGAGCTGACAATTCCTCAAGTTAAAGCGCTGTGTCACGCTTTGGGCAAGAATCTTAACGAATTGCCCGACAACTTAGGCCCGCCGAAGCGCTCTAGCAGTGATGATGTTGGGGATGCACCGCAGGAAAATAAGTCGGGAGACTAAGATTCACAGTCAAGAACTATAACTTTCGGGGGCGCACGAAGCACCTGATCCCTATTGGTGGGTGAGGCGCGCCGATTAACTATTGTCAGCAATAGATAAATCTTGAACCGCGCCTCACCCACCCTACAATTGACTGATGACTGATGAGGAATGACTAATGACTAATAACTAATGACTAATGACTAATTAAGCAATTTTCACTGGTTGCAACTGAGAATTTACCAATAGCTTCTTAGCATCATTGGCTGATAGTGCAGGGCTGAAATAATAACCCTGAATTTCTTGACAGTGGAGTTCGCGCAAACACTCCAACTGCTCTTTAGTTTCTACTCCTTCGGCTACCACGCTCAAGTTCAAATCTCGCCCCAGGGTCGCTACAGCCTTGGCGATCGCCCGTTCGCACGGATCAGTCGTCAGTCCGCTGACAAAGGATTTATCTATTTTTAATATATTCAAGGGAAACTTTTTGAGATAATTTAGAGAACAATAACCCGTGCCGAAATCGTCCAGCGCAATTTGCACTCCCATATTCTGCAACTCCCTGAGAACTTTTGTGGTATAATCCACATCTTGCATGGCTGTAGTCTCGGTAATTTCTAACTCTAAATACTTGGGTGCTAAACCGCTTTTTTCCAAGCAGTTCGCTACCATTTCTAATAAATTAAATTGCTGGAACTGCCGAGCCGAAACGTTGACTGCTACCCGCAAATCTGGCTCCAAAGCATCCTGCCAAGCTTTATTTTGATTGCAGGCAGTTTGCAGCACCCATTCCCCAATAGCTACAATGAGTCCGTTCTCTTCGGCGATCGGAATAAATGTCGCGGGAGTAACTAAACCTAATTGTGGATGTTGCCAGCGTAGCAGAGCTTCCATGCCCTGAATTTGCCAAGTAGTAATGTTGACTTTTGGCTGATAGAAAACCTCAAATTCTCCTTGTTCTAAAGCCTCGTGCAGCCTGTGTTCTATAGTTAGTAAATTGCTACCTTGGGGATTAATTTTTGAAGTATATAACTGATAGTTATTTCTTCCCATTTCTTTAGCGCGGTACAAGGCGGCATCGGCATTTTTGACTAAAGTTTCGGCATCTTCGCCATCATCGGGATAAAGGGCAATGCCGATGCTGCTGCTAACATGAAACGGTTGTCCTTCTAGTTTAAATGGTGGCTTTAAATTGTTGAGTATTCTTTGAGCTGTTTTAACTGCATCTTCTAAGCAATTGATGTCGGGAAGCAGTATGGTAAATTCGTCGCCTCCCCAGCGGGCAACCGTGTCAGTCGATCGCAAAGTGTCGCTGATGCGTCCGGCAAAACCTTCTAACAGGCGATCGCCCGCAGCGTGACCTAGTGTATCATTAATCTTCTTGAACCTGTCCAAGTCTAAAAACATCACAGCTAGCATTTTTTGGTTTTTTTTAGCTTGTTTTAAGGACGCCAGCAGCCGCTCGTTAAAAAGTATCCGGTTCGGTAAACCGGTGAGTTGGTCATAAACAGCTTGATACCGAATAATTTCTTCAGCTTGCTTGCGCTGAGTGATATCCATCATCGTGCCGATCGCCCTTACTGCTTGGCCACTTTCATTGCGGATGATATAGCCGCGATCGAGCACAAAAACATATCCCCCGTCTGCACGGTGAAAGCTGTATTCTTCCGACCAACATTGAGCATCAGAGTTCATTGTTTGGTTGAAGCTTAACATCACTCTTTCCCGTTCTTCGGGATGAATATTTAGCCACCAAGATTCTAATTCTATCGTCTGAGTTTCGTTTAGTTTGTATCCAAAAACTTTTTCAAATTCTTCGCTCAACCAATACTCATTTTTTAACAAATCAAAATCCCATACTGCATCATTCGTCGCCCGCGTCAGCAGGTGAAAGCGTTCTTCGCTTTTGCGTAGTTTTTCTTCGGATTGCACCCGTTCCGTTACATCCCGAAAGCTGAATACTCGACCAGTAATTTTGCCTCCCGTGCGCTGGGGCAACGAGTAGCGCTCGAAGATTCTGCCATCTGTCAACTCGATGAGATCGTAACTTTCTGCTGCAGGGCGATCGGACAATTCTTTAGCACGATTGAGAAATATTTCCGGGTATTTTAACTGGTTGATTCCAAACCCCAAAATTTGGTTGTTATCTCTCAAATCAACCAGCAAATCCGGCAACTGCCACATTTCTGCAAATTTACGGTTAAAGCTGACAATTTTTCCTGCACTGTCAACCGCCAGAATACCGTCAGCAGTAGATTCAATGGTTGCTTGAAGCAACGAAAGAGATGTTTCTAGTTCTAACTCTGCTAATTTGCGATCGCTGATGTCAAACGCTGTGATTAATATTGAGGCTTTTTTTTCAAATTTTATAATATCTACAGTTGCTTCAATCCAGCGCATTTTTCCAGTTTTCGTGAGTATTATTAATTCATATTTTGAGCCTGGAATTGAGCGCGCATGGCTGGATTTACCCCATTTTTTAACTATTTCTAGAAAATCTGGATGAATTAAATCGTATAAATCCAACGCTAGCAATTCTTCACGAGTATATCCTGTCAGAGCTTCTGTCTGAGCATTGACATAGCGCAACTGTCTGCGGTTATAGATAAATGCAACAGCATTAACAGTTTCTATCAGTTGGCGAAACTTTTTTTCACTTCGTCGCAAATTTCTTTCAGCCCGCTTGCTATCAGTAATATCTTGTGCTATATATAACTTGCCGCTGACCTGGCCTTGACCGTCGCGAATAGTTGAAATAGAAAGCAGTACAATTATTTTTTTTCCATCTTTGGAAAGGTAGACTTTTTCCACGTTGTGGACAGAACCTTCGGCTGTTAAACTTGCTAAATCTAACTCCGGGGCTGGTGATTCACTTTTCTTAAAAAGTCCGGCTATTGGTTTGCCTAACAACTCTTTTTTCGAGTATCCCAAAAGTTGACAGGTAGCTTGGTTTAACGACAGGATATGACCGCCGGGGGTGGTCGCAATTATCGAGACGTTCATTTCCTCGCAAATATCGAGAGCATATTCGGCAGTTTGCTGCAAATCTTGGGTCATTTGGGCAATGGTATGCCAGATATCCTGGTGCTTTTTTGGATACAACACTTTTTCTCCTTTTGGTAGCTTGTCATTTTCTGTTTCAGACTTCGGCTTGATTAACCTCATCGTCTTGGATAAGCTATTTACTGTTTTACCCCTGAGCAATAATGAGATTACTAAACAAATAAAAACCAGAGAATAACTGATTATTCTTAACCTAATAGTAGGTTTTTTTCTGGAATTTTCCTGAGATGGTATATAATTATCAATCGGTAATTTTACTGGTTTAATTTGGGATAATTTATCCCAAAATAATGAGGCGCTTGTAGAAGTAAGGGGGCGAGATGCCGATCGCAAATAGCTATGTTTCTGAGACCGAATCAAAATCCCTTCTACAGGGGGAGTGCCCTGCCCATCTCCTAGACTTGTCGGTAATGTTTTCGGATTTATGCCACATTCCACACCAAAAACAGCAACCGCTAAATATCCCCACACTAATTGAAAAATTATTTTCATTTGCTCTATTTCCTAATTTTAAATATTTTTTTTAGCCATCATAAATTTCAAAAATTTTAGCAGAAGTTTCTCTACCAGAGGAAAACGCAGCCACCCTGAATTTATGTGGATTTGTAAATTAAAATTTACCAAGCTAATAATTTAGCTTTATAACTAATTACAATTTTAATCTTAATTTAAAATGTGTCATCAGCCATTGTGCCACAAATTATCCGCCATTCTGCCTAGACACCGGGTGGGAGCGCGCTAAAATTAGATAATTCCCGCAAGGAGGCGACCGGGATTTGTTAGAAAAATAAACAATTAGCTTAAAATCGATGCAGAGGTCCCCTAATTGAACCCATGAGTCAGACCATCCCAGAACTCCAAAAAGAAGTCCGCGCGCTGCAAGCAGAACTTACCGCCCTGCAAGAGTCGCGGGAAAAACTTGGCCTACAGCGCTCTGAGTGCCGAGTGGCAGTCAGTTTTCCCAAAAATAATACTCCTGAAGCCATTGCCGAGTTCCACCAGCAAACTGCTGCTTTTGGGGAGCAGTGGTTGCAGCAAATCCAGGAAATTGACCGAGAGACTAAAAATATTGAAAAGCAACTGCAACAAAAACAGGCTTTACTCAATTACAAGCAAGGTGAACTAGAAAAAGTGGTGGCCGGAGAGCACTGGCAAGAACTAGAAAACAAAGTTCAAACCGGGGAAAAGCGCTTGCAAACACAAGCTCGCAGAATCAATCAAGCAGCAGCGCAATTAGAGGCAGAAATCCAAGCTTTGAAAGCACTCTACGACCAACTAAATCCAAGTTATTCCGAGTGGTTTCAACAACCAACTCAAATAGTAAAATTTTCAGCCACAACTATTCCTTACGCTGTTCCCAGCAGCAGCGGGTTAATCTTGGAGAATAAGGAGATTGAGTGGGAAAAAAAGTAGTTTTGGATTGTAAATTTAAAAGGTAAATTAGTGACTTGAATGTCGCCGTCGAACGCTCAAATAAGCAAGACAGATTCGACGGCAACATCCCAAGGCTTTTACCTGCTTTTTCAGAGATAAAATACAAAACTGCCTCTGGCGCAGTTAATTTTAATAGTTTTGAGTTTCATTTTTTGAAACAGGTTTATTTTTAACTGTGGTGTCAATATAAATCTAAAATATAACAGTTATGAACGCATAAACCGGGTTTTACGAAAAGATTTTGTGGCTGCCCTTGCTTCCGCTAAAAAACCCGGTTTATGGGAGTGAGGAGTGCGTAAGCCTTGTCTAAAATTTCAAATAGACTTACTAATGAAACAATTGATTTGGATAGCGCTATTTATTGTGGTTGCGGTGACGGCGGCGGGTTGGGGTTCTCACTCGTGGCAGCGGTTGTCGGCTGTACCAGAAGTGGGAATCGATCGCAATATCCACACTTCCCAAAACCCGTCTCCCTTACCGCTTCCTGCTGAAAAAAATGCAGTTTATCTGCCCCAAATTGATCCGTCTCGGTTGTGGAAACACGTCGAGACTTTAGCAGGAGAACGCGAGGGAGAACGAGCTCGCTCTTTCACGAGAGACTACATTTCCCAGCAATTGCAAATATTAGGATTTTCCGCAAAGTTGCAGCAGTTCGATCGCGGAATCAATGTCTTCGCTGAGAGAAAAGGCACTGACTCAAACGCGGGTGCAATTTTAGTGGCAGCACACTACGATACTGTACCAAACTCCCCAGGCGCTGACGACAATGCGACGGGAGTTGCAGTAGTTTTAGAAGTAGCAAGATTGCTGGGTTCTCGTCCCACGCCTCGGACATTGCAAGTAGCTTTTTTCGACAGGGAAGAACTCGGACTTTTAGGCAGTTTAGCATTTACAGGTAGCGACGCGCGGTTAAAAAATTTGCAAGGAGCGATCGTCCTGGATATGCTAGGTTATGCCTGCCGCACGCCCGGATGCCAGCAATATCCCGAAGGATTGACAGCGCAACCTTTTCTAGAAGCATCGGGGGTGACATCTCCCGACAAAGGCGAGTTTATCGCTGTGATTGGGGATGCGGAACATCCGCTGCTATTGAAAAGTTTTGCGGAGTCTGGAAAAGCCGATTTGCCGCCTGTGGTGGCGCTGCCGGTTCCCCTGAAAGGGTTGCTGACTCCCGATGTTTTGCGGAGCGACCACGCGCCTTTCTGGTATAAAGGAATTGGTGCTGTGTTGGTGACGGATACTGCAAATTTGCGATCGCCCCACTATCACCAATCTAGCGATACATTAGCAACTATCGATCGACCTTTTTTCGCCGGTTCTGCTCAAATTGTTGTTAATGCCACGGCTAAATTATTGGAAATTCGGTAATCTACTCGTTACCAGGCTCTGCCTGGTAACGCATATCCGGAGGCTCTGCCTCCAATTTTCCCACACCAAGCAAGCGAGGCAGAGCCTCTGGACATCGGTTCCTAGGCAGAGCCTAGCAACCAGCTAAATAACTAATAACTAATAATTAATAACTAATAACTAATAACTAATAACCAATAACCAATGACTAACAAAGAAAGCCTGCAACGGCATTTACTGCAACTAGACAATCGAGGCTACAAAGCCTACAAAGAAATTCAAGGTAACTACGACTTTTCTGAATTCACATTAATTATTGATTACGTGCAGGGAGATCCGTTTGCTTCTCCCAGTAAATTTAGAGTCATAGTTCCGCCAAACATTGCTCAAATTCCCCGCGAACTTTTCAACTCTCGCAGTCGAGAAATAGCCTTGCGAGATTACCTAACTCGCCAGTTTGACAAAGCAGCACACAGCATCAGCAGCAAACGCGGCACTGGCAAAAGCGGTATGATTGCAGTGACTCGGTTCGGACAAGAAGTTTTAGAACGAACTTCCGCATTTATCATTTCCTCAGCTCGATCAGATATCGGAGATTTAGGAGGAGTTGAACTGCGATTTGCCGTCGGACTTCCAGCGGGCGGACGTAGTATTTTAGGGCGACAAGCTGCTGAAATGCTGTGCGAAGATATTCCGCAAATTGTCAGCAATTCTCTCAAATATTCTCACTTAAATGCTGCCGAATGTCGCCGTCACGTTGAAACTGTAGAAGATGCTGACTGGCTGCGGCAGCAGTTAGCTCAAAACGGATTAGTTGCGTTTGTTGCTGACGGTTCTATTTTACCCCGCCGCAGCGGTGTTGACAACCGTCCTTTGTTAAATAATGCTGTGGCTTTTCAGTCGCCGCCGTCGTTAAAAGTTGACTTTAATTGTCCGAATCGCGGTTTGATTTCCGGTATGGGTATTCCCGCTGGCATTACTTTGATTGTTGGCGGCGGCTATCACGGAAAATCAACTTTACTCAGGGCGATTGAGTTGGGAGTTTACAACCGAATTCCGGGCGATGGTCGCGAATTTGTGGTGACTAATCCGGCGGCGGTTAAAATTAGAGCGGAAGATGGCAGAAGTGTTGCGGGAGTTGATATTTCGCCTTTTATTAACCACTTACCGCAAGGTAGAGATACTGCACAATTTTATACGGAAAATGCGAGCGGTAGCACGTCGCAAGCTGCTAATATTATTGAGGCTTTGGAAGGGGGGAGAAGGAAGTTCGGCAACGGATTCTGTAACGGATTTAACGGATGTCACTCCGATGGAAGTCGGAAGAAGGAAGAAGGAATAGGGAATAAGAAACAGGAGAGAAGTAAAAAGGAAGAGGATTTAGTGCCTGTTTTATTGGTGGATGAGGATACGGCGGCGACTAATTTTATGATTCGCGATCGCCGAATGCAGGAACTCATCGCTAAGGATAAGGAACCGATTACGCCGTTTATTGATAAAGTTAAACAGTTGTACGCAGATTGCGGCGTATCTACTATTTTAGTAATGGGGGGAAGCGGCGATTATTTTGATGTGGCGGATACTGTGATTTCAATGGATAATTTTCAAGCATATAATGTGACGGAAAAAGCTAAAGAGATTGCTAAAAATTACTCGATTAGCCGTGCTGCTGAAGGGGGAGAAATTTTTGGTGAGATTACTCAAAGAGTGCCGATTCCTGCTAGTTTAGATCCGAGTCGGGGACGGCGAGATGTGCGGGTGAAGGTGCGGGATGTTGATGAATTGGCTTTCGGAACTGAGGATATTGATTTGGGTGCTGTTGAGCAAATTGTGGACAGCGGACAGTTAAGGGCGATCGCTGCGGCAATGGTTTATGCTAAGCAGCAATACATGGACGGGAAACGCACTTTGTCGGAAATCATAGATTTGGTGATGGCAGATATTGACGCGCAGGGGATGGATATTTTATCGCCTTTTCCTGAAGGGGATTTTGCCATGTTTCGGCGCTTTGAATTGGCGGCGGCAATTAATCGGCTTCGCAGTTTGTCGGTTGTTGCCAAAATGACTGTTGACTGTTGACTGTTGACTGTTGACTGTTGACGGTTGACTGTTGACGGTTGACTGTTGACTGTTGACTGTTGACTGTTGACTAATGACTAATGACTAATGACTAATGACTTTTTGATATGCTGACAAAAGTGAGTGCAAAAACCGCGATTGAAGTATGACAGGCAATATAGGACAACTGACTGCTTTAAGCGATCGACCGTATTTAGTATTAAGCAATCAAGGTGAGGTTTTACAGTTAGAGTTAAAACAGCAGCAGCACGTATTGGGGCGCGATCGCACTCGTGCGGATTTAGCCATTCCCGAACCCTGGCGCGCAGTTTCCGGCGTTCACGCTGTTTTGCGCCAAATTGGGGATAATTACTGGATTTACGACGGTGACGGGCAGCGGCCGAGCACTAATGGCTTATTTGTCGATCGCACTCGCATCACTCCCAATGACGGTTATTGTCTGAAAAACGGCACAGAAATTAAAATCGGTCTCGATCCTCAAAATCAAGTTTTGCTGACTTATTTTAATCCGCTGGCGAATCAGGTTGCTGTCCCTAGCAAGCAGTCAATTCTTCTTAAGAATCGGTCGGTTTTGTTGGGCCGCGATCCAAACGCTTCGCTGCAATTAGATGCGCCGCTTGTTTCTAGACGCCACGCCACAATCGACCAAGACAGTCGCGGCAATTATATTTTGCGAGACTACAGCGTTAACGGGGTTTTTGTTAACGGTCAGCGAGTGACAAATTCTCTACAATTGTCCGAGGGAGATGCAATTCGGATTGGCCCGTTTACTCTAACTTACCGCAGCGGTGAGTTGCAGATGCAAGACTCCGGCCATCAAATTCGTTTGGATGCTGACAGTCTGGTGATTCCGAAACGTTTGGATAACATCACTTTGGCGATCGAACCGGGGCAGTTTGTGGCTTTAGTCGGCGGTAGCGGCGCTGGTAAATCTACTTTAATGCGGACGCTTTTAGGCATCGAAAAAACTACTAACGGCGCTGTGTTTCTCAATGGCGACAACCTGCGCCAAAACTTCAATATTTACCGCAATCAAATCGGTTATGTGCCTCAAGATGATATTGTGCACGCAGATTTGACAGTAGAAGAAGTCTTGAGTTATGCAGCTAAATTGCGCTTACCTCCCGATACAGATGTCAAGCAGGTAGTCGCAAAAACTTTAGAAGATATTGAAATGAATCACCGTCGCAAGGCTTTGGTAAAACAGCTTAGCGGCGGACAGCGGAAGCGGGTCAGTATTGGAGTTGAACTGTTAGCAGATCCGAAACTTTTCTTTTTAGACGAACCGACTTCAGGACTCGATCCGGGTTTGGATAAGAAGATGATGCAACTGCTGCGAAAGTTGGCAAATCAAGGCCGGACGGTGATTCTGGTGACTCACGCGACGGCAAATATCACGATGTGCGATCGGATTGTGTTTATGGGTCGCGGCGGACGGCTTTGTTACTTCGGCCCTTCTCGTGAAGCGCTCGATTTTTTTGATGTCAAAACTGGCGATTTTGCCGACATTTACAACGAATTAGAAACAGGAGAAATCAACGTTCAAAGCTGGGCAGAAAAGTTTAATAAATCTCCCTACTATCAGCGCTATATTGTCAATCACTTCAGCACAGGAAACGCTAATGCAAAAATACCTTCTGCACCTTATTTACCAAAATCTCAATCTTTTGTAAAACAAGTCGTTTTGCTGTCCCAGCGCTATTTTCAACTCGTTTCCCGCGACTTAGTAAACTTGAGTTTAGCTCTTTTAACGGCTCCGATAGGCATTAGTTTACTGCGGCTAGCCGTCAGAGATAAAGACCCATTAATTGGCGCAGCGGACGCAACTTTAGCACCTTTAGCGTTGCGAGTTTTGTTTGTATTTACCTGTGCAGCGATTTGGGTAGGACTGGCAACTTCTCTGCAAGAAATTGTTAAAGAATCTGCTATTTATCTGCGCGAACGTTTGGTCAATTTAGGATTGTTTGCTTATTTAGGTTCAAAGTTTTTCATACTTTCCGGTTTGGCAGTATTGCAAACACTGTTAATGGTAGGAGTTATTCTGATTGCTTTTAAACCCCCCGAACCGAGTTTAATTTCCTGGCTTCTGGGAGCAGCTATTACCACATTCCTAACTTTAATGAGCTGCATAAGCCTTGGATTAGTCGTTTCCGCGATTGTTAAAAATAGCTCTCAAGCTAATAGCGCTTTGCCTCTATTATTGCTGCCTCAGATTATTTTTTCGGGAGTTTTGTTTAAGATGGAAGGTGCGGCGAGCAAGTTTTCTTGGCTGATGTTAAGCCGCTGGTCTGTAGGTGCTTACGGCTCTTTAGTTAATGTGAATGGGATGGTGCCCGCGCCTACTACATTACCGGATGGGAGTACGCTTCCTCAGCCGTTTGAGCCTACTCCTGTTTACGATCCAACCTGGGAGAATTTGGGTTTAAACTGGGGTATTTTGTGCGTGCATATTTTTGTTTATTTGATGTTGACTCTGTGGTTGCAGAAGCGGAAGGATATTTTATAATTAAAATTACCCCTTTTTAACTCACAGTTCATTATCAAATTACATCCTTAGAGAGATAAATGTTAGTTAAAACCCACGCATTAGTAGAAATCGCTGCATCGCCTGAAGTAGTTTTTGATTTTGTTACCTCCCTTTCAAATCTGCCCAAAGTCTTTCGCGGATATGGCCCAATTCCAGCAATTATTAAAGCTGAGATGGCAGATGGTGGAGAGATGCGTGAAGGCGGCGTGCGGCGGATAGAAAATTCCGACACTTCGGTGATTGATGAAGAAATCATTACTTTCAAAAAGCCAGAAAGACAAACCTACCGACTGGTTAGAGGGTTTAAGTTTCCGGTTTCTCTACTCATTGAGTCGGGTGGCGGAGATTGGAATTTCACTGCTACAGCAAAGGGAACTCGGATTGATTGGGAGTTTTATTTTATGCTGACTTCTCCGGTATTCTATCTCGTTGGGTTGTTGCTCGTTCAGGTTTTTATGCAAAAAGCTATGCAGCAGTGTTTAGATACTATTCAAGAATATTTGGCTAACCCAAGCGAATAAATTGTATGAATTATTGGCTAATGAAGTCGGAACCGGATGTTTATAGTATTGCGGATTTGAAACACGATCGCACTTCCATTTGGGATGGCGTTCGCAACTATCAAGCGCGCAATTTTATGCGAGAAATGAGTCGGGGAGACTTAGTATTTTTTTACCATTCTAATACTAAAATACCGGGAATTTTCGGGTTAGTGCGCGTCGTGGAAACAGGGATTGCTGACCCAACTCAGTTCGATATGAATAGCGAATATTACGATCCTAAATCGCAGTTAGATGCTCCTCGCTGGCAAACAGTGAGAGTTGAGTTTGTTGAGGAATTTGCTAAGTTAATATCTTTGGATGAACTGAAACAAAAATTTAATGCTGATGAGATTTTGCTGGTGAGGAAAGGCAATCGGTTATCGGTGATGCCGGTATCTGAAGGTGCTGCTGAGAAGATTTTGAAGATGAGATGAGTTGTGACCATTTAACTTGCATATTTTGGGCGGGCAAGATGCCCACCCCACAATGCTTAAAGACTTTACAAAAATCATCGGTAAGGGTCTAGAAATTTGGCTTTTTTTAGGCTATTTTATACTAAGTTGCGGTTGTACTTAGTCATATGATTCGCGAAAATTTGAGTCAGGCAAGCAATCAGGATTTGGGCGGGGAAGATGCCCACCCCACAGGTCAATATCAGCTTTTTGTGGGACAGGCTTCTAGTCTGCCCCTTAAACTCAGAGATGCTCAATTAAAAGTTACTTACAGAAATTTACCTCATTGGGAGTTAGAAGGATCGGTCTATTTCATCACTTTTAATACTTGGGAGAAGCTGGAATTAAATCCAGCGGCGAGAGAAAGTGTCTTCAATGCTTGCAAGTTTTTTGATAGGCAAAGGTATCAAATATTTTGCTTAGTTGTAATGCCTGATCATGTGCATATGCTCATGCAGCCTTTAGAAAAGTCGGATAATAAATTCTGGTCGCTCAGCAGTATTCTGCACAGTATGAAAAGCTACAGTTCTAAACAAATTCCCAAGGTGATGAAGCATATTGGTACTGTCTGGCAGGATGAGCGACATGACCACATTGTCAGAGATGAACGAGAATTTCAGGTTTTTTGGGAATATATTAGGCAAAATCCTGTCAAAGCTGGTCTTTCAGTGACTCCAGAGGAATATCCTTTTTTCTGGCAAATGTATGAAGTTTAGCTTTTTCTGAATTTCTTGTGGGGTGGGCCGAAGAGCCCGCCCAAGCTTCAGTCACAGGCAAGATGCCTGTCCCACAAATATTTCACAGGCAAGATGCCTGTCCCACAAATATTTGCACAGGCAAGATGCCTGTCCCACAAATATTTGCACAGGCAAGATGCCTGTCCCACAAATATTTGCACAGGCAAGATGCCTGTCCCACAAATATTTGCACAGGCAAGATGCCTGTCCCACAAATATTTGCACAGGCAAGATG